>DAOMNQ010000070.1:11928-14690 GCA_035443945.1 Phycisphaerales bacterium
GCACATCCTCGGTGATCTGGCCGGCGATGGCCGACGACGCGCCCTGCAGCACGACGTGGACGCCGTCGGCGGCGGCCTGGCGGAAGCGGGCGGCGGCGAAGGTGGCGTTCGCAACGGGCCGTGCCGCGTGGTGCGGGTGGCGATCGACTCGGACTTCGAGTACACGTCGTGGCTGTTCGGCGGGAACGCGGACGCCTCGGCGGCGTACGTGCTGACGCTGATGTCTGCGGTGAGTGAGATCTTCACGTACGAACTGAACGTTCGGCTGGTCGTGCCGTATGTGCGCGTCTTCACGCAGGACGACGATCCCTACGGCGGGGGCGACCGTCTCGGCGAACTGCTCAATCACTGGCGAGCCACGAAGGGCGGCGTGCAGCGCGACCTGGCGCACCTGTTCTCGGGCAACTTCGGGGGGGGCGTGGCGTATGTAAGCGTCATGTGCTCGAAGGACTGGGGGTACGCGGTGTCGGGCGTGGGCGGGTGGTTCCCGTACCCGCTGCAGGACCACCACAGCGGGAACTGGGACCCGTTCGTCGTCGCGCACGAACTGGGGCACAACTTCGGGACGCTGCACACGCACGACGGGTACGACCCGCCCATCGACAACTGCGGGAACGGGGACTGCTCGCAGGCGTGGGGCGGGACGATCATGTCGTACTGCCACGGCTGCGCGGGCGGGATGACGAACATCGTGCTGCGGTTCGGGCCGCTGGTGATCGACCGTATCCTGGACTACCTCCAGTTCCAGGCCCCGTGCAACCTGACCAACCGCGTCGTCGCGGTGGACGACGCCGTGACCGCGATCAAGGACGCGGCGACGCGGCTCGACGTGCTGCGCAACGACATCCCCCTGAACTGCGACGGGATCGTGCTCTCGACTGTTCAGAGCGTCTCCGACGCGGGCGGGACCGTCTCGATCTCGTCCGGGACAGGAGAAGGCGGGCGCGATGAGGTGATCTACCAGCCGCCGCAGGGCTTCTCGGGCGCGGATCGCTTCGAGTACTTCATCTTCCGCGAGGGCGCGGGGTACGACCTGGGCGAGGTGCAGGTCGGCGTGATCGAGCCGCGGCCGGCGGACGCGCCGGGCGTGACCGCTCCCGGGTCGGCGGTGGCATACTACGTGATCCCGCCCAGCAGTTCGATGCCGGACTACTCGGCGCTGGAGCCGTACAAACGCGACATTGTGCCGAACATCGACTACCCGGCGACATCCGGGCAGTTCGCCACGAGCGGGCGGTCGAACTTCGTCGGCGCGGCGTTCGAGGGGTACTTCAAGGCGCCGGAGACGGGGCTGTACGTGCTGTCGGTGGAGTCCGACGACGGGTCGATGCTCTACCTCGGGGACTCGCTGCTGGTGAACAACGACGGTCAGCACGCGATGCAGGAGCGTTCCGCGCCGGCCGCGCTGGCGGCGGGGCTGCACCGGCTTCGCGTCGAGTTCTTCGAGAACTCGGGCAGCGCGGGGCTGATTGTGCGGGCGGAAGGGCCGGGGCTGCCGCGCCAGCCCATCCCGGCGTCGCGCTGGAGGCACGACGACTGCGTGGCGGACTGGACGCGGGACGGCCTCGTGAACAGCATCGACTTCATCGGGTTCCTGGCCGACTGGTCGGCGCAGAACCCTCGGGCCGACCTGAACGATGACGGCACGGTCTCAACGCTGGACTTCCTGGCGTATCTGAACGCCTACGCGGCCGGGTGCCCGTAGGGACGGGAGGGGTCTCCCCGCCATCTGCCGCACGCCCTGGAGAGTTCGGGTGAAGATCGTTGCATCAGGGGGCCTCATGCCCTAGGTTGGAGTCGGCCCGCGGGTCGGCGTCCGGGGGCCGTGCGCAAACTCGGAACCGGGGGAGGAGTCGCCCTGTGATGCATGCCGCCCTGATCGTCTCGACCTGCGCTGTGGTTGCGGGGTCCTTGCCCTCGAATGACGACCTGCATTTGGCGCGAGCGGAGTGGCGTGCGAGCACCTTCACGTCGAGCGCGCAGACCGACGCCGCGCTCACCGTGATGGACAACGGCGGATCGCTCGTGGTGTGGACGAGCCGGCGCCAGCAGGTCGGGTCCTACGGCGTGTACGGGCAGCGTTTCGACGCCGCGGGCGTGGCGATCGGCGAGGAGACGCAGATCAACCTCTGGACGCGCTCGCACCAGTTCGCGCCTGACGCGGCCGCGACGCGCGACGGCGGCGCATGGGTCGTCTGGCAGTCGCACGGGCAGGACGGGCACGCGGGTTCGATCGTCGCGCGCCGGTTCGCGCGCGGCCTCGAGGGCGGCGGGGAGATGCTCGTGAACGAGACCTGGCGCGGCGATCAATCCGCGCCGGTGGTGGCCGCGCGGGCGGACGGGTCGGCGATCGTGGCGTGGGAGAGCGTCGAGCCGGGCAAGAACCGGCGCGTGATGGCACGCCTGCTCGGATCGGACGGCGAGCCGATCGGGCCGGAGTTCATCGTCGCCGACGGAGAAGACGGCGCGCAGGCGACGCCCGCCGTCGCGGCGCGCGATGACGGCTCCTTCGCAATCGCGTGGACGGCGTTCGAAGGATCGCCGATGCTGCCCGTCGGCGTGCGCGTGCGAGCGTTCGACTCGGAAGGGATCGCCCTCAGCGGGCAGAGCGCGATCACCGCAACACCCGCGGCATCGCAGATCGAGCCTTCGCTGGCTCCGACGGCCGAAGGCTTCGTGATCGCGTGGCTCGACGCCGAGAGCGACGGCGACGACTACGGCGTGCTCGCCCGCCTGCTGGACGCTCGCGGCGCGCCGACCGG
>DAOMNQ010000071.1:0-14282 GCA_035443945.1 Phycisphaerales bacterium
GAGCCGCGAGCCGCGCGGGCCGGGGGCGCGGTGGGTCCGACGCGGGGAGACGCCGGCGATTGTGGGGAGAAACGCGGAGTGGTGATGCGTGCCCGTGAGACGACAACTGGGTGATACCGCAACGAGATGGCGAGCGATTGGTGGTGTTGTCACGCGAGGGCGCAGAGGGATGGAGCGATGCGCAAACCGCATGCCGCGAAACTGGCTTCGCGAAACCTCCGCTGCGAAATCGGGGTGACAGGACGCCAGTTGAACTCTTCGTGCAAGGAGTCCGGGCCTGGGAGCCCGGAGTCCGAGCTTTGCTCGCCGTGAAACCGTGAAACGCGCTCACTGGACTCGCGCAGTTGGCCGAACGTGGTCATCTGCGAGTCGGTGATCCGAGCATCTCCTTCATGACCTCGTCCAAGCCGCGGAGGGCCCCGGAGCAGTCGCCCCTGAAGGAACTGCCGTGCATGGTTGCTAGGGTCCGTGGGCGCAGCGCCGCGAGTCCCTCCAGCAGTGGACGCGTGTTCGGTGTGTACGGCATGTAGTCCATCAGGGGCCCGGCCTGGAAGGCCACAAGCGAATCGCGGGCGCGTCCGAGGATGTCCGTCTCGGTCAGCGGCTCCACATCGCCGTTGTGGGTGAACAGATCGCCGCAGAAGAGCACCCGCTGGGTCTCCTCGAAGAGCACGCCAGCGTCCCATCCGTGCGGCAGGTGCGGCGTGGGCCGGTGCCGGAAGCGGAACGCGCCGGTGCTGAGCGTCTCGTCAGGCGTCAGCACCCGCGGCGGGCGATCGGCGAAGTCGGTGAGGTTGACCAGCGAGCCGACCACGCCCGAAACCGCCTGCGCCCGCGGCGCAACCCTGAGCCACTCGTTGAGCGACCCGCACTCGTCCACCTCGAAGTGGCCGAACCCGATCCAGCGGAGGGTCGCCGGGTCGATCACTCGCTTCACGGCCTCCAGCACTGTCGGGAACATGCGACGCATGCCGGTGTGGTAGAGCAGAGGCTCGTCATCGACCACCAGGAAGTGGTTGAACTGGAGGTTGATCTCGGGGTACAGAATGCTGATTCGATGGACGCCGGGTGATATCTCGGTAATAGATGCCATGTCAAACCCTCAGCGGCAACGGTTGGCCGGACCTCATTCCTGCCTCTCCGAATCCTTCATCGCGGCGGCCACGAGCGCTCGAACCGCCCAGCGCTTGACGGTGCGCGCGGTCCGTTGATCCATGCCGAGGACGTCCTGGAAGACGATCATCGACTCGGTACCGAAGATCATTGCCAATGCGGCGCAGAGCCGCGAGTAGGCGGGCTTCGAGAGGCGCCGCCGCGCCGGCGCGAGAGCCTCCTCGATCAGCGGTGTGCGGCGGTTCTGACGCACGGGAATGGCATCGCGCCGCGACCCCTTCGCCGTGCGTTCAAGGCTCGCCGCAAGCATCAAGCGGAGCTGAGCCTCATGGCGGTAGCACGCCTCATGCAGAGCGGCCTCTGCCCGGTCGATACGGTCCGCAGGATCGGTCGAAGCATCATCAGCCGGGAAGACTTGCCGGGGATCGGGGATCACTCCATCCAGCGGCGCTTCGACCAGCACTGCATCAATGCTGGGAAAATAGCGGTACGCCGTCGCCCGCGAGACCATAGCTTCCGCGGCCACCTCGTCCATGTCTGGCGTGCGTCCCTGCTTGAGTAGGCGGGCGGCGGCCGCGAGCAGATCTTTGCGAGTGCGGTGGCGCTGGTTGTCTCGTCGTGCTGTGATGCGGGTGGCCACGGCATTCCTGCGGTTGGATGACATCGCTCGGGGCTGCCCTCGCCTAACACTGGATGGACGGCATCGACGGGCCGCGCGGCGGATCGTACGTCTCCAGCGACATGTAGTTCAGGGTCTTCGCGACCCGGAAGCCCGCCGAAAGGGCCGCGCGGAACAGCGACGACTGGCTCATCGGCACGATGACCACGCCCATCGGCGGCGGCACGCGCCGCGCGGTGTGCCGTGCGAGGACGAGCAGATCTTCATCGGTCTCAGCCGAAGCGTGCCCGAAAAGCGTGGCGATCTGGTAGCCGACCACCCGTCCATCGCGCTCGCGGACGAACGCCGGAAGATCCATACCCAGCAGCCGTGCGGCGTCGTTCGCACGGGAGGCGCCGTAGTGTTGCGCCGACAGGCGCCGCACATGGGGCACGTCTTCCTCGGTCATCAGGCGAACCGAGGCGTCATCGGTATCCGCCGGTGGGGGCTGCATCAGAGCGGCCGCATCGCGCCAGCAGAATCCCAGGCGCGCATAGAGCGAAAGAGAGGTCGTGTTGACCGCCTCTTGGAACAGCCGCACGTGAGGGCGCTGACCGCGACGGCGGCGGGCTTCGTCGATCGCCCACTGCATGAGCAGCCGACCAACCCCTCGGGATTGCACCGCCGGATCGACCGTGATGGGACCGACGCCGCAGACCTCGTCGGCCAGCAGGAGAAAGTTGGAGCCGACAACGCGGCCATCCTCGATCGCCACTGCGCCGGCGTAGTCCGGCCGGCGCAGCACGCCGCCGATGATCTGTGCGCCGACCTCCTCGGCCGGCACGTCCCTGTGAACGCGATGCCGCTCATGAAGCGTGTCGAATGCCAGATGGCAGATGCGGGCAAGTTCGGCGAGGTGCTTCGGCTCTGCTGGAATCAGATCGATGGCCATACTCGTCAGTCCTGCGGGAGTTGTTGAATGATCGCGGCCATGTCGAGCCAGACCTGCTCCCGCTGGATGTGCCGGCCGTCAGGGGTGAACTCGAGCACGTGGAGGATCCGGAACTTCAGCGGCCGGTCGCGGCCGTCGAGCCCGAACGGCCGCCCCGGCGCCCGCCCCTCCCACATCGATTCATCGATCATGAAGTTCTCGCCGTAGAGCCGCTTGAGTGAAGTGACGCGGCTCTCGGAGAGATCGGAAAACATCTGCCGGTAAAACTCGCGAGCGCGGTCGCGGCCGCGCGTCGGTCCGGTCGGATACCCGACGATGTCGTGCGAAGCATCCGGCGCAAGCGTGGCGACCACGCCTTCAACATCGTCGGCCGCTTCGAAGCCGAAGTGCTCATCGAGTCGGCGGTCCATCTCTTGGGGGGACAGCGGCATAGGGGCTACTCCTGCGACTGTCGAATCATAATGAGACTGTAGTCTCGTGTCAAGGCCTCCGCGAGATTACTCAAAAAATATCGCCGCGGCCATCGCCGGCTCAAGGTGCGACCGCCCGCTCGACGACGCAGCGGCGGAGCGAAGCACTGGGTCTAGCAAAGCCTGCAAAGTCAGTGGGTCTCTGAAGATACGCGACGAAGCGGCGAATCCTCGAAATCGTCTGTTTGAACTGCACCCTCGACGGCGCAACTCTTTGTCCCACAACGAGAAAGCCCTTCGACGTGCTCGCCGAAGGGCTTGATCTCTCGAAAAGTCGGGGTGAGAGGATTTGAACCTCCGACCTTCTCGTCCCGAACGAGACGCGCTACCAAGCTGCGCTACACCCCGTGGTCTTGAATGTCGCTCCGGCGGCCGCTCATCGGTCGCCGGTGCGGGCGAGTATAGCCTGTCCGTACGGCGAGGCTCGTCTTCTCGATCCACGCCCTGCTGGCGGGCGAAACGGCCCCGCGGTGATGCTGTTCCGATGCCGCGGCTGTTCGGCCGGCGGGGGGCTACTTGAACCGGGCGGTTTCGGCGGGGTACTGCGGCTCGACGGTGTAGACGTTGTCGGAGCGCGTGCCCGGGTCGCCGTCCTGGCCGGCGGAGTAGAAGTACGGGCGGCCGCCCGGGCAAATGCCCTCGTCCGCGTCGCCGACCCACTTGGAGGTCCGCTGGGGGTCGGTCGCGCTCCACGGGCGATAGGACCTTCGGAACGGCAGCGGGCCGGGCGCCCCATCGACCTTCACGCTCATACTCGGGCGACTGACTTTGACGTTCTTGTCGTTGTAGAAGTCCCCGTACCCGCCGTGGTAGGCCGGGTGGACGAAGCGGATCGGACGATCCCAGGCGTCAACGACGTTCAGGGCCTTGTAGGCAGTCGGAGCGCCGCTCATACCGAAGTCAACGACCGTCGGCTTGGCGTACTTTGTGTCGAGCGACTGCAGGGCGGGCGAGACGGCCGCAGACTGCATCACCATCGCGGTGTAGAGCGTGATTGTCGGATTCGCGGGGGCATCCTCGCTTGCGTTCGTTCCACGGCCGTCCACAAGAGGGAGCGATACGCGGCCGGTGATGCCCGGCGGTGGCGGGAGTTGCGAGGCCGGAATCTGCCCCTCGGACGCGATCCACTCGGCGAGCGAGTTGTCGAGGACTCGGATGGTGTTCGCCGTGACCGATGCCCTGCTGGAGTTCGTCATCTTCGTGCCGACGGTGACCGTCAGGCCGACGAGGAGGGCGAGGATGGCCACGACGACGAGCAGTTCGACGAGCGTGAAGGCCCGGCGTCGCATTGAGGTGCTTCCGTATTGAGCCGTCATGCCGCGTCTCCCTGGCGTGCCGCCGCAGGCGGTGGACCGGCGAAGCATAACCCCTGGGCCTCGCCCTCTCCCAGACATACGCCGCCCCGCCGCGGCCCGTTCCGGCGTCCAGTCGTCTTCCGGGGGCGATTACCGCTTGCGAGGCTCCTTGCGGTCGGCAGCGAGGGCGGCCCGGGCGGCCTCGTCCGTGGGGGGTGGCTGGGGTTTGTCCTGCTCATCGTTGGCAGCACCATCCTCGGCCTTCGGAGGTGCGGGAGCGGTCCGCTGGGCCGTGGGACGGGCGTCGAGCCCCGGCCCGATGATCGAGCCGCCGACGGGCGTCATGGCCGGCGATCCCGCCTGGCGATCCGGCGTCGCGGCGACGGGTCGGACGGCAGGCCGCTGCGGCTGCGGCTGGGTCGGGGCGCCCCTCCCGCCTCCGCCCCCGCCGCCGGGGCCGCCCGGGCCGCCGCTGGGCATCAGGCGGGCCTTGAAGACGTAGTCGGTGACTCGGTCGCGGATGCCTTCGTTCATGTCGCCGAAGAGGCGCGATCCCTCGCGCTTGTACTCGATGCGCGGGTCGCGCTGGCTGAAGGCGCGGAAGCCGATCGCGTCGCGGAGTTGATCCATCGCGTAGAGGTGGTCCTTCCACGCGCCGTCGAAGATCTCGAGCAGGATGGTGCGTTCGAGGTAGAGCAACTCGGCGCGGAGCAAGTTTTCGACCCGGGCGCGGATGGCGTTGGGTCGCTCGGCCGGTTCGAGGTAGCGCAGCCGCTCGGGCAGGCCGACGCCGAATCGCTCGGTGAGGTGCCGGTCGAGCGCGGTGTCGTCCGGGCAGGCGAGGGCGGCCTCGATCTCCTTCTCGATCACGCTGTCGCGCACGAACCGCTGCGAGGCTTCGAGCAGTTCCGCCCGGATGCGCTGGGGCGGGGTGGTGCGGACGCGCTCCTCGGTCCAGTTCAGGCCGAAGCGGCGGTTGGCCCAGTCAGCCAGTTGGCGCAGCGCCTCGGTCGGCGACTGCCGGGCCGCGTTCATCGTCAGCTGCATCATGAAGTCGACGGGGTACTCGATCTCGCGACGCTCGTAGAGTTTCTCGGCCTGCTCCATGATGAGCATCTGGGGCGTGCGTTCCTCGTCCTCGATCGCGTCGCGCAGGGCGTCGGGCTTGATCTCGAACCCGAACTTGTTCTTCACCCAGTCCGAGAGGCGGCGGACGCCGTAGTCGCTCTCGATGAACTGCGCAATACCGGCGAGGTCGGCCTGCTCGATGCGCCGCTCGGCGGACTCGCAGAGCCGCTCGTAGACGGCGCGGCGCTCCTGCGCGCCGCCCTCGCGGAGTTCGGCGGCGTCGAGATCGACTCCGAATCGGGACTTCGCCCAGTTGATAAGGCCGGCCGAGTCGAACTCGACGCTGACTTCCGAGCCTTCGAGGGGCATGTACTCGCCGAGAGTCACGTCGATCATGTGGCGGACTTCCTCGAGGGCGACGCGCCGGACGACGGTGTCCATTTCGTTGGCGTCCTTGCCGCGCAGACGCTCCGGCGGCACGGAGCAGTCGAGCCGCTCGCGGGCGAACTCGGCGACGCACTCGGCGGCGTAGCCCGGGGCGAGGTACTCGGCGCAGGCGTCATCGACGGCCTCCTCGATGTACTCGAAGATGAGGCCGCGCACGTCGCGCCCCTCGAGGACGCGCTGGCGCAGGCCGTAGAAGAACTGCCTCTGGTGCTCCATGACCTCGTCATACTCGAGGATGTTCTTGCGGACCTGGAAGTTGCGCTCCTCGACCTTGCGCTGGGCGCGTTCGACGCTTTTGGAGAGCATGGGGTGCTCGATGGCGTCGCCTTCCTTCATGCCCAGGCGCGAGAGGATGCGCATGGTCGTCTCGCCCGCGAACATCTTCATGAGGTCGTCTTCGAGCGAGACGAAGAATCGGCTGGAGCCCTTGTCGCCCTGCCGGCCCGAGCGGCCTCGCAGCTGGTTGTCGATGCGCCGGCTCTCGTGGCGTTCCGTGCCGATGACGTGCAGCCCGCCCATGTCCTCGATGTCCTCGAACCAGCGGATGCGGTGCAGCAGGCAGCGGCCGGTAGCGTCCAGTTCGTCCCGCAGTTTGTCGGCCGAGCCGGACTCGACCGCCTTGCCTCCGATCCACGTGTGCTTCTCGGCCCAGTGGCGGAGCAGGCGCAGTTCGAGTTCGGGGAAGGCCATCTCCTCGGCCTCGCGCTTCTTGAGGCCGAGTTCCTGCGGCGCGATCTTGCGGTAGACGTTTTCGCGCAGTTCCTCCTCGCTCGCGTTGACCGTGAGATCGCGCGAGCAGATGCCGCGGCGGAGCCAGTGGTCGAGGAGTTGCTCGCGGGTGAACCGTCCGAGGCGTATGTCGGTGCCGCGGCCGGCCATGTTCGTGGCGATCATGACCGCGCCGAGCGAGCCGGCCTCGGCGATGACGTATGCCTCGCGCTCGTGCTGCTTGGCGTTCAGGATTTCGTGCTTGATCTGGTGCTTGCGGGCGAGCATCTGGCCGAGGGTCTCGCTCTTCTCGACGCTGGTGGTGCCGACGAGGATGGGCCTGCCCACGTCGTGGAAGGCCTTGATCTCGTCCACGATCGTTTCCCACTTGTCGCGGACGCGCAGGAAGACGAGGTCGTCGTAGTCGCGCCGCGTGACGGGCTTGTTGGTGGGGATGCTCACGACGTCGAGTTTGTAGATGTCGTGGAACTCCTGTGCCTCTGTGTCGGCGGTGCCCGTCATGCCGGACAGACGCCGGTACATCTTGAAGAAGTTCTGGATCGTCACCGTGGCGATCGTCTGCGTCTCCTGCTTGACGGGGACGCGCTCCTTGATCTCGACGGCCTGGTGCAGCCCGTCCGACCACTGCCGCCCCACCATCGGGCGGCCGGTGTTCACGTCCACGATCACGACGCTCGGCTCCGTGCGGCCCGTGAAGCGGTCCGGCACGTCCACGACGACGTAGTCGCGATCTCGCTGGTAGATGACGTGCGCCCGCAGCGAGTTCTCCAGCAGGTGCGGCACGTCCATGTTCTCATCGACGTAGAACGAACCGACCCCCGCGACTCGCTGTGCCTCGGCGATGCCGTCGTGCGTCAGGTGGCACTGCTTGCGGTCGAGTTGGGCGTCGTAGAACTGCGTGAACTTGTCGCGCTGGCGCTCCAGTTCGGGCAGTTCACGCTTCGCGGCCGCCAGTTGCTTCTGAAGGTCGGGGATTCGCCCTCGGTCGCGCACCTGGCGGATGTCGCCCTCGAAGCCCTTGATGCGCTCCTTGCAGCGCTGGACCTCGGCATCGGCCTCGGCCCAGGGCTTGTGCTTCTCGACCAGGTGGCGGGCGATCCGGTCCGCGAGTTCGTAGCGAGGCTGCTCCTCGTGTGCCGCGCCGGAAATGATGAGCGGCGTGCGGGCCTCGTCGATGAGGATCGAGTCCACCTCGTCCACGATCGCGAACTGGCGCTTGCGCTGGACCTGTTGATCGACCGACCGCTTCATGTTGTCGCGCAGATAGTCGAAGCCGAACTCGGCCGTCGTGCCGTAGACCACGTTGCACCGGTACATCCAGCGCTTGAGGTCCTCGGGCTGGATGTGCATCGGGTGGATCGCGCCGACCGTCAGGCCCAGAGCGTGGAAGAACGGGAACGTCCAGTCGCGGTCGCGCTGCACGAGGTAGTCGTTCACCGTCACGACGTGGACCTGGAACCGCTGGAGGCAGGCGAGGTACGTCGCCAGCGGCGCGACGATCGTCTTGCCCTCGCCCGTCTTCATCTCGGCGATCTTGCCCTGGCTCAGAACCATGCCGCCGATCAACTGCACGTCGAAGGGGCGCGCACGGAACGGCGGCTTGCTCTCGGGGTACAGATCGCGGACGGCCCGGTACAACTCCACGGGGAACTCCACCCGCGCCCAGCCCGGCACCGGCTCGGCGGACCCCAGAAACTCGTCCTTCTCATCAGGCTCGCCCTGCGGGGCGGGCTTGCCCGGTTCAGCAACGCAGGTCTTCGGGATGACGAGCGGCAGCGCATCCGCCTCGGCCTTCACGCGGTCGTATGCGGTGCGAACGGGGGCCGGGAGCCTCGACGGGTCGAAGCCGTGGGCGGGATTCAGAATGTTCCGGATGCCGACGGCACGGTCCATCGCCTCGCGCGCCACCGCGAACGCCTCGACGAGCACGTCGTCGGCCTTCGTGCCCTTGGCGATTCGCTCGCGCAGTTCCGCGGTCTTCGCCCGGAGCTGACCGTCGGACAGACGGGAGATGTCTGCCTCCATCGCGTTGATGGCCTCGACGCGGGCCGTGTACTTGCGGACGAACCGCTCGTTGCGCGAGCCGATGATGCGGTTCAGGATGGGGCCGACAATCGGGATGCCCTGCTGTGCAGGCATGATGCGTTCTCTTTCTGTTCTCTGGCTCGCCGGTTGTCGCCCCGGATGAGGGCGACTCCGCGGTCAGGCACGGGCGACGGGGTCTTACCCCGGCGGCGGTTCTTGGATGTGGGAAAACTGGCGCGGCACGAATGCGCCGACGCGACGACTGCTCAGCACCGCGCCGGGGGCGGCAGGTCGATCTGCGTCAGGAGCAGGCACGCCCGGGAGGCAGGGGTGTCCGCATCGTGCCAGATCGGCGTGCCCGGAACAGCGACCGCTGCCGGAAGGGGCTGCCTGTCCGACACCGGGACACCCGCACGAACGGCAAAGGCCTCTCGCCCGAGTGAGCCACCTTCGACCAACCCACGCAACTCGATGCGAACCGCGGGCCGGCCGGGGCCGGTCGCTTCCACGGCGGCCGAGGCGAGGCTCATTGCGAGGGCAACCAGCATCAGGACCGGCAGGCCGATGGATGCCCCTCGCGGGGCCGGGACCTCGTGCTGTGGGTGGGCGGACCGAGACACGGCAGGGAAGTATCGACCCTTCAACGCCCCGGAGCAACCCTCTTGAGGCCGAGAGGTGCCGCTCGGGTGTGAATAACTGGACGGCGGTCCCAGCCGGGGCCGATATCGACCCGGCCCCCGGGGCGGCGGAGCAGGCAACCGGCAGGCTACGGTGTCTTGATGTCCGCCCAGCCGCCCCGCGAGCACGAGGAACCGTCCCCGATGATCGCCACACGCGCTGTGCTGCCGACGACGCGGGATTCCGTCACCCACAAGTTCCGCGTGGACCGCCACGAAGGCTACCTCACCATCGGTCTTTACCCCGACGGTCGCCCGGGTGAGATCTTCCTCAAGATCTCCAAGGAGGGCACGGCCCTCTCCGGCATGGCGCAGGCGTTCTGCCGGGCGTTCAGCCTTGCGATCCAGCACGGTCTGTCGGTCGAGGAGGCGGTCGGCCGCTTCAAGGGCATGCGCTTCGAGCCGCTCGGAGCCACGAGCAATCCGGACATCCCGGAGGCAGAGTCGATCGTGGACTACGTCGCGCGGTATCTGGAACTGCACTTTTCGACCCGAACCCGGCGATAGCGATCAGCACACCCGGTTCGGCGGCTCACGCCCGGCCAGGATCGCACCCGCGTTCTGTGCGACCATTTCCGTCATCATCTCGCGGTACCGGACGGCCGCGCTGCCCAGGTGCGGCGTCATCACCACGTTGTCCAGGCCCGGCAGGTCCGGGTGGACCTCCGGCTCGCGTTCGAAGACGTCCAGCCCCGCGCCCCAGATGCGCCGCTGCCCGAGGGCTTCGGCGAGCGCCGCCTCGTCGACGACCGGGCCACGTGCGGTGTTGACCAGCACGGCGGTGGGCTTCATCAGGCCGATCGCACGGGAGTCGATGATGTGCCGGGTCTCGGGCGAAAGTGGGACGTGAACGCTCACGAGGTCGGCCTCGGCAAGCCCTTCCTCGAGCGAGACCCGCCGGGCCGCGAGCGGAGCAAGTTCGAAGTCCCAGTGACGCGACCGGGCGACGTAGAGGACTCGCATCCCCCATCCCCGGGAACGGAGGGCGGTGGCGAATCCGATGCGGCCGGCTCCGACGATCAGCAGTGTGCGGCCGGTGAAGTCCAGACCCATCAACTCGGCCATGCCCAGCGGCCCGTGGCGTTTCCACTCGCCCGACCGGGCGAACCGGTCGCCCTCAACCACCCTGCGGGCCACGGCCAGCGCCAAGGCCCAGGCCAGGTCGGCGGTGCCTTCGGTGACCGCGTCCGGGGTGTTGGTCACAATGACGCCGCGCCGCCGACACGCCTCGAAGTCGAAGTTGTCCACACCCACGGCGAAGTTGCAGACGCCCCGCAAACGCGGTCCGGCGGCGTCCAGCAGCGCGTCGTCCACGCGGTCGGTGTACATCGTGACGAGGATCGACGCGTCCCGGGCGAAATCGCGCAACTCGCGTGGGGACAAGACCTTGTCACCGGCGACGCGGACCTCGGCGCCCTCGACGCGGAGCGTACCCGGAATGCGCCGTGTGACCGCGATCACAGGGGGGAATGAACCGGATGGGACACGTGAATCCGTCATGCGGCAACGGTAGTCAGGCCGCGCACGGCCCTTCCCACGGGGCGTTTTCCGGCCTGTTCAACGCCCCGCGCTCGGCCCGGGCCTGTCCGGGATCGCCGTGGCGGCGTGCGGAATTCTTTCACACGTCCTGTTTTTTTCGGGTTTTTTGCCCCCGGGCCACTTGCCGAACGATTCGGACCGCGTTACAAACCGCGGATTCGTTGGCCGAATCGTTCGGACACAAGCAGGAGGTTACGGAGTCCACACATGGCGAAGAAGAAAGCGAAGAAAGCGGCACGGAAGTCGGCGAGCGCTCCCGCGGCGAAGAAACCGGCGAAGATCTCCGCGGCTGGCAAGGCACGCACCAAGAGCGAGGTCTACTCGGTCCTCGCGGATCAGGCCGGGATCAGCAAGAAGCAGGCTGTGGCCGTCTTCAACGGCCTGTCGAGCCTCATCGAGGCCGACCTGAGCAAGCGGGGGCCGGGCGTCGTCGTTGTGCCCGGCCTGATGAAGGTCGTGGTGCAGCGCAAGCCCGCGACCAAGGCCCGCGAGGGCATCAACCCCTTCACGGGCGAGGAGACGATGTTCAAGGCCAAGCCGGCGCGGAACGTCGTCAAGGTGCGCCCGATGAAGGGCCTCAAGGATCTCGTCGCCTGAACCAATCGCGCCTGACACGGCGCGGCGTGCAACCACACGAGACGGGTCGCCCCGCGCGGGCGGCCCGTTCTTCGTTGCCGCAGGGCGAGAATCCGATCCGCCGCGACCGTCGTATCATCGTGACCGGAGGCCGGGCGGTCGAAAGCGCACGCTGGCCGCATCGGGCGGGCCGCGCCCCGTGACGATCCGGGGCGCTCGACCCGGCGCGAGGCCGCACGCGAAGGAAATGAACGCATGTGCGCTGTCCCCGCGGAGCGAACCATGACCGCCGGATTCTCGCTTGAGTCTCTCGAATCCCGCGTGCTGTTCGCGACCGACTTCGCGGGAGTCGGGTTCATCTACGGCGCATCGGGGCCGGCGACCGTCGGGCGCACTTTCTCGCAGGAGAGCGTGCTCAGCCCCGAGTTCTCCGCGTCGGGGGACGTCTACGTCAGCGGCGTCAACGACCGCCAGCGCGACGGCGACATCCTCTACAACAGCATCACCAACCTGACGGACGGGCGTTTCCTCCGCACGCCCGATCGCGGGCTGCTCGGCTCCCTCGCCGAGTCCAATGGCGCTCGCTTCCTCAGCGGCGACGGCTACTCCCTCGGCTGGTGGTACGGCGAGTACGGCGTATCGAGCAAGGAACTCGAACTCCTCCTCGACCACAACCGCGCCGCGAAGCAGAGCGATTTCGAGGAGTCCTACCGCTACACCGCGATCGGCTACAACAGCGGGTCCACGCCGGCGCGGTTCTTCAGTTCCACGGGGCGGCTGACCATCGGTGACGGCCGCTTCGACTGGAGCGCCAGTTACGGCACGCTCCCCCACTCGTCGAGCAACATCGACACCGTGTCCGCCGGCGGCGTGCTGCGAACCGCACGGCAGGAGTACGCCTACCTCTCCGCAGGAGGCGGCGTCCTCGTCTGGGCCGACATGCGCTCCGGCGACGGCGCGGTCACACTCGGCGCGGCCGTCGTCGCCGACGGATCACAGACCTTCAGCACCATGATCGGCGGCTACCTCCTCGCCTACGGCAACACCAACGGCGGCGGCATCGACTTCCGCCAGTTCTTCCTCGACCTCGAAGACGACGGCGACTACAAGATCTACGACCTCGACGAGTACGACGACGGCAAACGCGAGGCGCTCGAACGAGGGTTCTGGCGCGTCTCCGGCTCGATGCTCGTCCTCGAAGAGCGCGACACCAAGGCCGAGTTCAGGCTCGTCATCGGCCCGGACGGCAGGACCATCATCGGCCAGAGCACGGAGTCCGGCGCCTCCTCCATCCCGGTGTTCGCGGTCGGCACACGCGCCGAGCCGGGCGACGGCGGCGGCAACACGCCCCCCTCCGCCCCCGTCATCGTCGTCCCCGCGACCAACCAGTTCGATCGCTCGGTCGTCTACGAACTCGGCCCCGACGGGACGTGGTTCGAGGTCGATCTCGTGCGGGTCGCCGGCGGGCCGAACATCACCGGCAAGACCGTGGCCTGGATCGACCCCAAAGACAGCAGGGCCTACGCCGCGGCCGTCACCGCCCAGGGCCTCGTCCTCTACACCGGCGCGGCCGACGGCACGTGGAGTTTCCGCAACCTCACCACTGAGGCATTCGGCGCGCTCGCGATCGCTTCCGATCTCGGGGTCATGGTCTCGCCGGACGAGACCGTCCACCTCACCGGCCTGACCACCGACGGGCACGTCGCCCGCTACTTCCAGAACGGGGCGCAGGACGCCAGCGGATTCCGTTGGAGTTTCGAGAACATCTCGACCAAGGACCTGCAGCCTGCCGGTCTGCCGACGCCCGACTACGCAGGGCTGGTCTCCTTTTCGACGGCCTGGGGCGGGCTGAACGTCGTCGGCCTCGACGCCGACGGCGCAATCTGGTCCGTCTGGTGGGCGCCGGGACTCTCGGCATGGACCGTGAACGACCTGACCACGCTCTACGGCGCGGAGCCGCTGGTCGGCGGCTTGACCGTCTACCTCACTTCATGGCAAGGGATCAACATCGCCGGCGTCGGCGATGACGGGCACATCAAGGTGACCTGGTGGGTGCCCGCTTTCGGCGGCGATTGGGTCCAGAGCGACCTCACCGCCGAGACCGGCGGCGCACTGCTCGATCCCGCGACCGTCTCCAGTTACGTCTCGACGTGGGACGGCCTCAACGTCGTCGGCGCGGACAAGGACACGGGCGAGATCATCGTCTACTGGTGGTCGCCCGAGCGCGTCGACGACGGCTGGGCCATCACCTCGCTCTCGGACACCGTTCCCGTCGGCACGCCGCTCATCGGTCCGCCGCTCACCGGATTGGCCGGAGCGGACAGCAGCCTGAACGTCTTCGGCTACACAAGCGCGAACGCCTTCGTCCGCTACTTCTGGGAGCCGGAGTTCGGCGGAGCCTGGAACGCCGAGAACCTCACCGACATCGCCGTCGAGCGGTGAGCGCCCCGTGGTGATTGATCCGCCCCACGCGGTCGGCCGCGAGAGCGAACGTCGATCCCGTTCACACGCGTGTTCCTTCGAGTTCTACCTGCGCGGCGCCGATGGGAAGCACCAGCGTGTTCGAGTGCGATCCCGTGGAGTCGGTGAGCAGCACGCACTCGCCGCTGATCGTCGCCCGGCGTGACCACCAGACCCGCGATTCCCACTCCGAACTCGCGGCGGTCAACAAGCGCGGCGCCGAAGCATGCGCTGAAGCCGCGGACTCACGCGAAACGAACCGATGGGCGCAACAGGACTCGAACACCCCCCGGAATCGTCGGGAAACTCGCGGGTTTCGGAAACAGGCGGCAG
>DAOMNQ010000072.1:0-14204 GCA_035443945.1 Phycisphaerales bacterium
GTCGGCACGTGCCCGCGTGCTTTTACATGCTGGGGCTGCTCGCGCCCGGCGCGGACCCGGCCGCCGTGCCGCTGCTGCACCAGCCGGAGTTCGACTTCAACGACGAGGCGATCGCGACCGGCGTCGAGATGATGTGCCGGCTCGCGCTGGCGGAGTGAAGCGACGCTTGAGGTACCTCGCCACTCCGTGGCGGCTCCGTTTCTTCCGCCTCTACCATCGCGAAAGCACGTCCCACAGCCCGTATGTCAGCTTCCTGATCCGGCGCACCGCGACAGTTCCCCAGCCCGAAGGGCTGCTCGTTCGTAGCCGGGGGTGGAGGAGGCTCGGCGACGACACCCCCGGAACGCGCGGCCCGCACATCTCTTTCCGTTTGGCTCGGCAGCCCGAAGTGCTGCTCGTGGCGCGCGCGTCCTGACCACGATGACCCCTACGGGGTCCGACGCCCGGTGTGCCCATGTCCGGGGGTCTCGCTCGAAGACTCGCTCGACCCCCGGCTACTGACGACACAGCCCTTCGGGCTGAAGAGACGGCACAGCCCTTCGGGCCGGAGACACGGCGCGTCGCTTCGGGCTGAAGTCATGCGGATCGTGTGACATCCCCGCGCCCCGGGTGTCCCGCCGCTCCGTGGCGGCTCACCTATCCACATCATCTTCAACGCATGAGCACTCGATGGAATCCGCCGGAGGCGCGGTCAGAACCCCCGGAGGCGCTCCAGGAAAGCCTCGCGCTGCTTCTCGTTGAGCAGGGCGATGACGCCGAGGAACGCCTCGGCCTGCTCGGCCTCGGTCGCCCCGCGCATGGCGCGGGCGTCGTATTCGCCGATGATGGCGCGGACACGCTTCTCCTGGTGCTCGCTCAGGCCCAGGCCGCGGAGCAGGTACTCGACGAAGAACGACTCGCTGGCCGAGAGGCGCGCGTAGGAGCGTTCGAGTTCGCGCCCGAGGGCCTCGAAGCGCTCCTGACGCATGGCCTCGCCGGCGCGGACGGTCGCGCCCTCGGCCTTCGCCCGTTGGACCCGCTCGGCGGCGACGGCACGCCAGTAGTCGCTCACGAGCCGGTCCAGGCGGGCGCGCACGCCCTCGGGCAGCACGGCGCGAAGTTCCTCGCCCAGCGTGCCGCGCTGGCGCAGCGGCTCGGTGATGCGCACGAACTCGAGGAAGAGCCGCAGTTGCCCGAGTTTGTCGCCCGCCTGCTCGGCCGCGGCGAACTGCGGGAAGAGTTCAAGATTGTCGAGGACGATGCGGCGGCTCGTTCCGAGAGCACGCGCCGGGCGGCGGCGAGCATGCCCGCGTCCAGACCGAGCAACTCGAGCGCGGCTTCTTCGGGGGGCACCTCCAACCGGCGCACGCGGCCCTCGTAATCCACACGCACGAGCGAAGTCTCGCGTTCCGCGCCGGCGAGCGCAGGCCCGGCGAGCGGTGCATCCTGAGCCGAGGCGCAATCCGCAGCGACCGACACCCCCCCCACCGCCGCGATCACCATCACCGTCAGTCTCACCAGCCGCATCGCCGGCCTCCTTCCCCTTCAGCGTACCGACCGAGGGGTTGTTGGCAAAGAACCTGCCCGCGATTTCGCGCCACGCCGGTCAGCCCTCGCCGGCGATCCAGGCCCACTGGCGACGCAGGCCCTCTTCGAGGGGCGTCCGGGGGGCGTAGTCCAGTTCAGCCCGGGCGCGGCTGAGGTCGGCCCAGGTGCGCTCCACGTCGCCCGCGAGGGGGGGGGTGTGCGTAACCCGCGGCTCGACGCCGACCACGCGTCCGATCGCCGCGATCAGTTCGTCCAGGCGCACGGGGCGGTCGCTGCCGAGGTTCCAGACGCGGTAGCCGAAGCGCGGCACGCGCTCGTAGGCGGCGATGATGCCCGCCACCACGTCGTCGATGTAGGTGTAGTCGCGGCTGGTGGAGCCGTCGCCGTAGACCGAGAGCGTCTCGCCCGCTGCGAGCCGGCGCATGAACGAGCCGATGGCGAGGTCCGGGCGCTGGCGCGGCCCGTACACCGTGAAGAACCGCAGGCAGCACGTGGGCATGCCCGTGAGGTGGTGGTGCGTGAACGACTGGAGTTCGCAGGCGCGCTTGGTGGCGGCGTAGGGGCTGATCGGCCCCTCGACGGAATCGTCCTCGGCGAAGGGCGTCTTCGGGTTGTTGCCGTAGACGGAGGAGGACGACGCGACGACCATCCGCGACACGCCCGCATCACGGGCCGCTTCGAGGACGCTCGCGGTGCCGAGCACATTCGCGCGGGCGTATCCGACGGGGTCTTCGACGCTGGGCCGCACGCCGGCCTTCGCCGCGAGGTGAACGACGCCCGCGGGCCGTTCGCGTGCGAACAGGCGCGACAGCCACGCGAAGTCGCAGATGTCGCCCTCGGCAAGCGTGAAGCCCCCCCCCGCGGCCAACCCGCGGACGTTCTCCTCCTTGAGCGAGCGGTCGTAGAACGGGTCGAAGTTGTCGATGCCGACGACGCGGTGGCCCCGGGCCAGGAGCGCGCCCGCGAGGTGCGAGCCGATGAATCCTGCGGCACCGGTGACGGCGATGGTGGAGGGCGCGGTGGTCATGGGGGGGGCGTCGGGGGGGGCCTGGCGCGATCAGCCGCGACCGGCGTGGTCGGCGCAGAAAGCAGGGCGCCATCGTAAGACAGCGCCCCGCTGGAGGAGAGAGAGATCAATGGAGTCTAGTGCGATATCGGGTGAACTGTTCCAATCCTCATCAAACTTCACACCAGTTTTCGCGGTTCCGGCTTGACAAATCCAATCTCTAGGGGTACCCGCAATCCCGCCCCCCCGCCGGTTACCGACAGGTTGTCCACAGATGTCATACGCACCGATAGGCCGCAGGGTTTGCGCGTTTTTCGGACCCCGCAAACGCCATAAAGCCCGCCGGGGGCAGGCTCTAGGGCAACTCCTTCGCCGGCGGACCCGCGCCCGAGAGGTCAACGCGGTTCGGGAACATCCACGCTGTCCATCGGCGGCGGCGGGCGTCGCTGCCCCGGCGCGGGCTGGGCCGGGCGGTCCTCGCCGAACCGACGCTCCATCAGCCGCTCGATCGCCCGACGTCGGTCCTCCGGGGACATCGCCCGCAGCCGCTCGCGCGCCCGCTCGGGCAGGCGTTCGAGCAGTTCGGGCGGGATCTCGCCCCGTTCGATCGCTTCGAGCGCCGCCCGACGACGGGCAGGATCGACCGCGCCGGGGGGACCGGCTTCGATGCCGCGCGACTCGCGCTCGGCGCGGAGCCGATCCGTCATCATCTCGCGGTAGGCCTCGTCGCGCCGGGCGTCGATCTCGCGCCGGGCGGCTTCGAGGCGGCGGCCGACGTGCCCCTGCTGCTCCTCCGTCAGCAGGTTCCAGACCTTCGCCTCGACGTCCGCGATCTGCGGCCCGGCACGGCGGATCTCGGCGATCCGCTGCGCCTGGGCACGCCGCTCGCCTTCCTCCATCATGGGGGGACGCACCACGCCCGGCTGCGCGCGTTGCGGTGAGGGCCCGGCTTCCGGCGCCGGCCGAGCATCCGGGGATGGACGAGCGTCGGGCCTGCCCTCACGCCGCACTTCGGGTGGCACGCCAGGCTCGCCCGGCCGTCGCTGAGGCGGGCGTGCTTCGGGTTGTCCGCCCGGAGTGGAGCCGGGGCGTGCGTCGGGCCTGGCATCAGGGCGGGTGCCCGGCCGACTCGCGCGATCGTTCACGTCGTCCCGTCGCAACTGGCCGCGGAACTCGCCGGCGTGCTGTTCGAGATACGCCCGCACCTCGCGCCGGTGCGCCTCCTGCAACTCCTGAATCCGCAGCCGCTGTCCCTCGGTCAGCCGCAGGTGGTCCGGCGACTCCGGAGCGTCGAGCGAGAAGACGGCCCGCAGGAAGAGGTCGTGCGGCACGCGGGCCTGCTCCATGCGGGCACGGCCGCCCTCTTCGCCGGTGAAACTCGACTGCGAGCCGGGAGGCATCCGGTCGACCACGGGTGGCCCGCCGAGCGGGGCTTCGCGTCCCGGTCCCGGCCGTTCCCCCTGGCCCATCGCCAGGCCGCTGATCGCCGCTACGCACGCCGCCGCAAGAGTCTGCCGCATCATCATCGAGGCTCCTTCAAGGGTCATGTCCGGTCCTCGGCAGAACGCCCCTTGCATCGTCGGATTGCCGGTGATGCATCCTCTATGGTTTCGACGAGACGACCCCCCCACCATACCCCGCCCGACCCGCAAGGCCCCACCAGATGACCCAGACGCCGAACACCCCCCCCGCCCCGCAGTCCGTCGCCCCCGCGCTGCCGGGCGTCCGCCATGCGATCGCCGTGGGGGCGGGCAAGGGGGGCGTGGGCAAGTCCACGATCGCGGTGAACCTGGCGGTGGCGCTGTCGCGGCGTGGGCACGCGGTGGGGTTGCTGGACGGGGACATCTACGGCCCATCGCTGCCGACGATGCTCGGCCTGCACGCGCTGGAGCAGGCGGTGGTGGCGGGCAAGTTGGCGCCGCACGCGGTCCACGGCATCAAGGCCATCACGATCGGCAAACTGGTTGAGGCCGAGAAGCCGCTGATCTGGCGCGGGCCGATGGCGCACGGCGCGTTCAAGCAACTGGTCGAGCGGACGGACTGGGGCGAACTGGACTACCTCGTGATCGATCTGCCACCGGGCACCGGCGACGTGAGCCTCACGCTCGCGCAGACGCTGCGGCTGACTGGCGCGGTCGTCGTCTGCACGCCACAGCGGGTGGCGCAGGACGACGCGGTGCGCGCGGCCCGCATGTTCCAGCAACTCGGCATCCCCGTGCTGGGCGTGGTCGAGAACATGTCCTGGTTCATCGGCGACGACGGGAAGGAGTACGACATCTTCGGGAGGGGGGGGGCCGAGATGATGGCCCAGCGCCTGGGGCTGCCGTTCCTGGGCGCGGTGCCGATCAACATGGCCCTGCGCGCAAACAGCGACACCGGCGAGCCGCTGAAGAACTTCGACCCGGACGCCGCGGGCGGGCGCGCCCTGCCTGTCGCGCTCGAAACGCTGGCCGGCAACCTCGAGGCCCAGGTCGCCCTGGCGGCGATGCGGACGCGCGGGCCGGAACTGCGGGTGAGTTGAGAACGCGGCGGGATCGGCTCGCGCGCCCGGTGCATCGGCGCGAGTTGCGTTCCTGACGGCTCTCTGGGAAGATGCGCCCTCGGCGCCTTGCGCCGAGAGGAGCGATCCACATGACCGAATCCACGCGAGTCGAACCCGCCCGGTGCACGCGGCGTGTGTTCCTGCGATCGGCGGCCGCGGCGGGCGCCGGATCGTTCGCCCTGCCCGCCGCCGCGTCCGTACTCGCGTTCCCGTTCGTGCGCACGTGCGACCGGTCCGGTCTGCAACCGGTCATCCTCGGCGAGGGCGCGCACACCTACGAGTGCGTCCACGACTGGGCGAAGGTTCCCGACCACGTCGCCTTCGGCAACACGCACGGCGTCTGCGAGGACTCGCAAGGACGCATCTACATCAAGCACACCGTCCACGCGTCGAGTTCCTCGCCGGACGCCGTGTGCGTCTTCGACCCCGACGGCCGGTTCGTCGAGAGTTGGGGCGCGGAGTTCCGAGGCGGGGCGCACGGGCTGCACCTGGCGCGCGAGGGCGACGGGGAGTTCCTGTACCTGTGCGACTTCGCGCGCGGCGTCGTCGTGAAGACCGACCTCAAGGGCGAGGAAGTCTGGCGGCTCGGCGTCCCGGAGGCGTCCGGCCTCTACGACAGCCCCGCCGAGTACCACCCCACCAACGTCGCCACCGCGCCCAACGGCGACTTCTACGTCGCCGACGGCTACGGCAAGTCCTGGATCCACCACTACAGCCGCGACGCCGAGTACATCCGCTCCTTCGGCGGACCCGGCAACCAGCGCGGCCAACTCTCCTGCCCGCACGGCCTGATCGTCGATACGCGTGGCCCGCGGCCCGAACTCCTCGTCGCCGACCGCTCCAACCGCCGACTCCACCGCTTCGACCTCGAAGGCCGCGTCCTCGGCCTCGTCACCGACGAACTCCGGCTCCCCTGCCACTTCCACACCCGCGGCACGGACCTGCTCATCCCGGACCTCGAGGCCCGCGTCAGCATCTTCGACCGCGACAACCGCCTCATCGTCCACCTCGGCGACGGCGGCAACACCGCCCTGCGCGACAAGCCCCGCGACGAGTTCATCCCCGGCCGATTCATCGCCCCCCACGGCGCGATCTTCGACCGCGAGGGGAACATCTTCGTGGTCGAGTGGGTCGAGGTCGGGCGGGTGACGAAACTCCGGCGCGTCGGGTGACTTCAACGTCCACCGCTCGTTTCCAGGCCCCTGTCGATTCAGATACCGACCGGTCTATCAGTGCATCGCGGTCGATCCGCAGCGAACCGTTGTAGCAAGAAACAGAAGGTTCCGCCTCTCGCGGACCGATCCTTCCGTCCATGGCCACGGTCGCCGATCGTCTGCTCAGCCACGCCTCCACCATCTTCGAGGCCAAGGGCTTCAACGCCGTCGGGATCGACCTCCTCCTTGCCGAGGCGGGGGTCGCCAAGATGTCGCTCTACAAGCACTTCAAGTCCAAGGACGGCCTGGTGCTGGCGGCCCTTCGGCGGCGGGATCAGCGGTTCCGCGAGACCTTCGCCGCGCTGGTCGAGGCCCGGGCGTCGGAGCCGCGGGCGAGGCTGCTCGCCGTGTTCGATGTCCTGGCCCGGTGGTTCGAGCGGGAGGACTTCCGGGGGTGCATCTTCCTGAACGCCGCGGCCGAGTTCCCGGAGGCGGGGTCGCCCATCCGGCTTGCGGTCGCGGAGCACAAGGCGTGGCTACGCGAGTATCTCGGCTCGCTCGCCCGGGAGGCGGGCGCGCCGGCCCCCCCCACTCTCGCGGCCGAACTTGCGGTGCTTGTCGATGGCGCGATCGCCCGAGCGCATGCCGCCGTCGAGACCGACGCCGCGGGCGCGGCCCGGCGTGCGGCGGAGGCGGTCGTGCGAGCGGCGTTCGCCGCGGAGATCGCCGCCTAGGCCGCGGTTTTACGCTTGTGCGCCAACGTGGCCCTCTGGCCCTCTGGTGCTCCGGCCGCGGGGAGTTCGACCACGACCGTCGTCCCCCCCCCTTCGCGCGGCCGGGCGCGGATGGTACCTCCCGCGGCCTCGACCAAGGCGCGGCAGACGGCCAACCCGAGTCCGGTGCCGCCCGATGAGACGAACGGCTCGAAGATCCGGTCGCGGAGAACCAAGGGAATACCCTTGCCTGTATCGCTGATCTCGATCGTGGTGCGGGTGTTCCACGTGGAACACCCCCCCACTCTGATCGTCAGTTGCCCGCCGCCCGGGTTCATCGCCTGACGGGCGTTCAGGAACAGATTCAGCAGCACCTGTTCGAGCGCAACCGGCGAAATCGCCACCCGGGAGCCGACCGGAGCGTCCACGCAGACGCGAATCCCCTCTTCGCCGAGGTCGGTCCCGATGGCGTCCAGCGCGCCCGAGACGCACGGAGCGACCTCGCACTCGTCCGGCCCCGCGCCGCCGCCTCGGGCCAGAGTCAGGACGGACTCGGCGATTCGACCGGCTCGATCGGCGGCCGACGCCGATCGTTCCAGCGCCTTGCGGCACAGGTCGGCGTTCTCCGGCTTGGCCAACGCGGCCCGGGCGTAGCCGAGCACGGGTGTCAGGATGTTGTTGATCTCGTGGGCGATCATCCCGGCCGCGATGCCGAGCATGGAGAGGCGGTGAGATTCCGTCAGTTGGATCCGGAGACGATCGATCTCCGCCTGCAGCCGCTCGAGCTGCGTGTGCGGGTCGGTCGGCGTGATGGGTTCGGCTTCGGGCATGGTCTGCGCGCGGCCTGAGCCTGGTCTCCCTTGGGCTATCGGTCTGATTGGGCACCCACTTGGGGCTTGCTCAGGGATCGCGGCGCCAGACCCAGCCGTTCGGCCGGCATCCGGCGACAATCCAAGCCTTGATGGTCGCTGGGCGAAGATCGGCGTCCACCGCGGCCGCGAGGTCGAGCCAACGGAACTCGATGTCGGATTCGAGGCTCGGCACCTCGTCGGGCCAGGTGGGAGGGTGTTCCACGTGGAACACCAGGTTGATCTCGTGCCGCAGTCGATCTCGCTGGGTGAAGGCGTTCTCGCTGACGAGCATGAGTCGGCCCGCCTCTACGGTCAGGCCGGTCTCCTCCTTGAACTCGCGGACCAAAGCGTCGGCCGATGATTCACCGGTCTCGACGTGCCCGCCGGGCAGGTACAGGTAGCCGTGTTTTCGGTTTGCGCACGCGAGGAGGTGCTGCCCCCGCACGGCCAGGCCGCGGGCGATGATCTCGATGTGGTGGGGGGTGTCCGTCATGGGTCGCTGGGGTGGAGTTGTATCCGAATCGCCGTCCGGCCGCAGGGGGCGTGCGTGATCAGCCCGGGCGTGGCATAATGCCGACCATGAGCACAAAGCCGCGACGGTTGGGACGGGGCCTGAGCAGTCTGCTGGAGGCTCCCGCGCCGGTTCGAATTGAGACACAAGTGCCTGTGGCACAAGATGTTACGCCAAGTCCCGGCGTCGTTTCGGTGCCTGTGAGTGCGGTCTCGCCCAGTCCGTTTCAGCCGCGCGAGCGATTCGACGATGCGGGGTTGGCGGGCCTGGCCGAGTCGATCCGTCGATCGGGCGTGATGCAGCCGATCATCGTCCGCCCGCTCGCGGCAGGAGGGGGGGGGACGCGGCGGTACGAACTGGTTGCGGGTGAGCGTCGCTGGCGGGCGGCGCGGCTGGCGGGGCTGGCGGCGGTGCCCGCGCTGGTGCGCGATCTGGACGACGAGTCCGCGGCCGAGTGGGCCGTGGTCGAGAACGTGCAGCGCGAGGACCTGAACGCGATCGAGCGTGCCCGGGCGTTGCGCGGCCTGGCGGATCGGTTCGGCCTGACGCACGGGGAGATCGCCGACCGGGTGGGCCTGGAGCGTTCGAGCGTCGCGAACCTGGTCCGTCTCACGGAACTGGACGCCCGGTCGCAGGAACTCATCGCGACGGGCGCGTTGACGGCGGGGCACGGCAAGGCGCTGCTGGCGGTCGGCGACCCTGCGCACCGGGGCGCGCTGGCCGAGCGGGCGGCGCGCGAGTCGTGGACGGTGCGTCGGCTGGAGCTCGAGGCCCGGCGCGCCCCGGCGGTGGGGGGGGGGGGGGGGCCGCGGGGGGGGGGGGCGCGCGAGGCCGTCGTCGCCGACCTGGAGCGCCGGCTCTCGCAGCACCTGGGCACGAAGGTGACGATCGTCACGGGCCCGAGCGGCGCACGCGGGCGGATCGTCGTCGAGTTCTACGACCTGGACCACTTCGACGGGTTGATGGCGCGGATGGGCGTGGCGAAGAACGGGTAGCACACGGCAGAAGAGCATGAGACGATATCGCACGAGATGTGGAGGGTGGACACATGTACAAGCCGTGGGTCGTCGAAGGGGAGACGCCCTGGGAGCCTGACGACTATTACGGTTTGTCTGCCTTCGACGCGGATCGTTTCACTGCCTGGTTCGTCGATAGCGCACCGGATCGGGTCGCCGCGCTCGAGTCGTTCATCGTATCGACCCCGGGATTCGAGGGATGGCGTGCGGACGGCTCGCGTGCGTCGTTCGTACCGATCGGATTGTGGTTCCTGGCAACGGTGAAGGCGCTCAGGACACCCGAGCGAGGGCTGGTCTACGCCGATCGTCCGCTGGCCCGTTCCGTCAGCGCAGACATCGGGACGTACATGGCTGAGGCGCTCCGGCGCGAGGGGTCTCGCTGCGCGTGGGAGCGGTGTGACGACCATCGCGACAGGTACCACAACCATCCGGTGCTGGTCTGGCCGAAGCGGCGCGGCAAGTTCTGCCCGATCGGCACCCACATCGGCGATGGACTGGTGATCGGAGCGTTGCCGACAGACTACTTTGCGGTGCATTTCGACGAGTTGCTTGTCATCGCGACATACGAGCCTCGAGAGTACCCGCCGGTGCCGGAGCGCGAGGGTAAGCCGGAGTCCTCGCGTTGCCCGAGGTGCGGCTTCGGCTTCGGACGCGTGGCGGTGGCGGAAGGCGTGTACTGCAACCACTGCGGGGAGTTGGAGCGGCGAGGGACGTAGCGGTTCGCGTGCCGCGCCCAGTTCGGCGCGGCGGCCCGGACTCGCTCACGCCGGCTGGCTTGCGCTCTGCGGCGCTGCCGTCTTGGGCTGGGGCTTGGCGCCGGCGGGGTAGGCGATGCGCCCGTGGTAGATGGACGCGACGGTCTTGGAGATGGACTCGACGATGGCGGAGAGTTCGCGGAGGGTGAGGTCGCACTCGTCGAACTGGCCGTCCATGAGGCGCATGTTGGCGAGGGAGCGGACGAGCGCGTCGATGCGGCTGGGGGTCGGCTCGCTGAGGGTGCGGGTCGCGCTCTCGACGGCGTCGGCGAGCATGAGGATGGCGGTCTCCTTGGACTGCGGCTTGGGGCCGGGGTAGCGGTACTCGATCTCGCTGGGCATGTCCTTGTCGTCGGCGGCGCCGGCCTGTTCCTCGGCCTGCTTGCGGGCGCGGTGGTAGAAGAACTCGACGAGCGTGGTGCCGTGGTGCTGCTCGATGAAGGGGAAGAGCGAGCGCGGCAGGGCGTACTCGCGGGCGAGTTCCACGCCGTCCTTGACGTGCCCGACGATGACGAGCAGGCTCATGGCGGGGCTGAGTTTGTCGTGCTTGTTGATGCCGCCGGACTGGTTCTCGACGAAGTACTCGGGCTTGTTCATCTTGCCGACGTCGTGGTAGAGCGCGCCGACGTAGGTGCGCAGGGGGTCTGCTCCGACGGCGTCGGCGGCTGCCTCGGCGATGCTGGCGACGTTCAGCGAGTGGTTGTAGGTGCCCGGGGCGCGCTGCTGGAGTTCGCGCAGCAGGGGCTGCTTGGGGTCGCGCAGTTCGATCAGCGTCATGCCTGTCGTGATGTCGAAGGCCCGCTCGATGACGGGGAGGAGGAAGAGGACGACGCCTCCGACGACCAGCCCGCCCATGCCGGCGAGGGCGGCGTCGCCGAGGGCTTCGCGGAGGGAGTCGGCGACGATGGGGCGGTCGGCGAGGCCCGCGAGGAGCGTGGCGGCGGCGAGGCCGACGGCCGTGAACGCGCCCATCTTCACGAGGGCGTTGCGCTGGCGAATCTCGCGCAGGCGCCAGACGGCCATGGCGACGCCGGTGACGATGACGGCGAACATGCCGATGGACTGGTCGAGCGCGACGCACACCAGGATGCCGTGCAGGCACCCGACGGCGAGCGAGACGCGCTGGTCGTAGGCGATGACGACGATGGCGGCGACAAAGACGGTGGGCGCGACGCCGGTGAAGAAGAGCATCCACGGCTCGGCCACGGTGGCGACGCAGGCGATCGCCTGGGCGCCGACCAGCAGGCAGGCGATCCAGGCGATCCGTGAGACGTTGCGGCGCATCCGCGGGCTGAAGAGGGCGGCGTAGAAGGCGACACCCGACGCGACGGCGAAGACCGCGCCCGCGATGCTCGCGCGGCGCAGGGCGATGCGCCACGTCGGGGCATCGGCGGCGAAGTGCTCGAGTTCGGCCCGGGCGACCTCGTACTGCGCAGGAGTGAGCGCGTACCCGCGGCTGTAGATCACCGCGCCGACGGGCCACTCGTTGACGATCGGCTCGACGGCCTCGGCGGCGGCGTTCCGCTTCGCCTCGGTCGAGGCGGCGTCGTAGCGGAAAGTCGCGCGGGGCGACGACGACAGGCGACCGACGATCACCTGGCGCATGGGACGAGCGAAGCCGGCGAGGCGCGCCGCGTCGTCGATCGCCGTGCGCAGCATCTCCGCGTCGTCGATGTTCACGGCCCGGTCGGCCTCGTGCTCGACGCGCCCGCCCGGCCCGAGGCGCAGTTCCATCCGCCGCGTGATGCTCTGGGACCAGCGCTGCCACTCGTCGCGCCCGAGCAGCGGGGTGCGCTCGAGCATCGCCATGAGCGCGTGCACGCGGTCGAGGTAGTCCGGCGAAGGCTCGCCCGCGACCGCCTCCGCCTGCACCGCCGCAAGCCCTTCTTCCGTCAGGCGGAACCGCTCGCGGATGCCCGTCTCGACGTCCGCGAGCGTCGTGACCGACGCGAGCGTGCGCGGCAGGTTCTCCAGCGAGGAACGCAACTCCGCGAGCACCGGCAGGTCCGCCACGTACACGCCGGACACCGACAGACGCACGCTCTCTCGTTTCTTCTCCGTCTCGAGCGTGTCCACCAGCGTGAACGGCACGCGCACGAGGCGCGTCTCGTTCATCACGCGCCCGACGCTCACCAGCGGCTGCTCGCGCGTCCAGATGGCGATGCCCGCGGCGACCGTCGCGGCGACAAGGGCGATGATGATGCCCCAGCCGGCGACTGGCGACCGGTAGAGGTCCGCGAGGCGCTCGCGGAAGGTCGCGTCGCCGCGACGGCGCAGGCCGGACCGGACGCGACCGCCCCGCCGGCCGCCCGGCGAACGAGGTCCCGTCTTGGGGGTGTCCTTCGTCATGGTGGGGGCCTGGCCGGGTCAGCCGCCCTGCAAGGGTACATCGTCCCGACCGAGGGCCTGCTCCAGCATGGCGCGGTGCCGCTCGGAGTGGTCCTCCTCGCCATAAGCCTCGATGACGCGCTGCACGAGGGTGTGCCGCACGACGTCCGAGCCGTCCAGCCCGACGACGCCGACGCCCTGGACGCGGCGGAGGCGCCGGGCCGCGTCGATGAGTCCGCTGTCGGTCGGCTCGGGCAGGTCGATCTGGGTGACGTCGCCGGTGACGATCATCTTCGAGCCGTGGCCCATGCGGGTGAGGAACATCTTCATCTGGCCGCGGGTGGTGTTCTGGGCCTCGTCGCAGATGATGACGGCGTTGTTGAGCGTGCGGCCGCGCATGTAGGCGAGCGGCACGACCTCGATCACGTCGTTGTCCATGAAGCGTCGGATGGTGGGGAAGTCCATCATGTCGTGGAGGGCGTCGAAGAGGGGTCGGAGGAAGGGGTTGACCTTGGCCTCGAGGCCCCCGGGCAGGAAGCCGAGTTTCTCGCCCGCCTCGACGGCGGGGCGGGCCAGGATGATCTTGCTGATCCGTCCGGACTTGAGCAGATGGACGGCGGCGGCGACAGCGAGGTAGGTCTTGCCCGTGCCCGCCGGGCCGATGGCGATGACGAGGTCGTGGTCGCGGATGCAGTCGATGTAGGCCTGCTGGTTGGCGGTCTTGGGGCGCACGGGCCGGCCCGCGGCGTAGACCTCGAGGCGCCCGTCCCAGTCGCGGATGCCGGCGATGGGGCCGTTGGCGCGGGTCGCGCCGTGGCCCGCGATGCGCGCGCTCTCGTCGGCGATGAGGCCGAGGACGTCCTGGCGCGAGCGGACGGTCGCGCCGCCCGAGCGAGCCGCGCCCTCGCAGAGGCGTTCGAGTACGCTGCGCGCGACACCGACCGCGCCCGGCTCGCCGCTGACCCGGATGAGGTCGTTGCGGGCGGCGACATTGACGCCGAGAGCCTCGCGGATCATCTTGAGGTTTCGCTCGCCCGAGCCGACGACGGCGAGCCTCTCAACCCCTTCGGGGACACGAACCGTGGCGTCCAATCGAGTGATGCTCCTGGATGCGTGGGCGGGAAGGCCGCCCGGTGCCCGGAAGTCTAGTCGAGGCCCGGGAGGTGGCCCGGGCGACAGTGGGCAGTGGACAATGGACAGTGGACAGTGGGAAGCCCGGGGAAAAGGGGGAGCGGCAAAGAGAGGCCGGAGGCCGGAGGGTGAAGGCCGGAGGGGGAGCGTTCGGACGCCAAGCCTTCTGCCTCAAGCCCCAGGCCTCAGGCCTCAAGTCTCAGGCCTCAGACTTCAAGTCTCAGGACTCAGGACTCAAGACTTCTTGAAGACCCTCCTCTTCCTCATCCTTCTTCTTCTGCCCGCCTGCGGGACGGCGGGTCGGCCGGTGCACCTGGCCGCCTCGGGTGAGGGGCCGGCGGTCGTGGTGGGGGACTGGGACGATGTCGAGGCGGCGGTTCGGGTTGCCCTGAGCCGGCATGAACTGACCTTCGCCCGGCGCGAGGGGAGGCTGAGCGACCCTGTGCTGGTCTACATCGTCCACGGCGTGCGTGACGAGCGGGGCACGCTGCGGGTGGAGCGTTCCGGCGATCCGGGCGCGGGCGCAGTGGAGATCACGGTCGCGTGTCGCCTGGATCATGCGACGGGGCAGGCGCGAGCGCGGGCTGTCGAGCGGGATGTCGCGCGGCGCATCGAGCAACTCAGGGGCGAGGTTGCGCGTCCGCGCGCGTGGTGACGGCGGGGTCGCGCG
>DAOMNQ010000073.1:0-2979 GCA_035443945.1 Phycisphaerales bacterium
CCTGCCCGCGTTCCTGCACCCGCCCGCGTACTACGCTATCCGCACGGCGGCCGCACTGCCGCTGGTCCTGCCGCCGCGCGAGAGCATCCGCTGCGCCCGCGACCTCGGGCGGCGCTGGGCCGGCGCGCCGATAAATCGGTCGCGCCTCCGCCGTGCCGCCGCCAACCTCGCGTTCGTCTACCCGGACCGGGACGAGGATCGTCGCCTCGCGCTGGCGGTGCGGGCCTACGAACACCTGTTCATGCTGGGCGTGGAAGTCGCGCTCACGCCCCGGCTGATGAACGAGGAGGGCTGGCTCCGCCACGTCGAACTCGACCGGGTGGACGGCGCCCTTCGCGCGCTCATGTGCGGCCGGCCCACGGTGATGATCACCGGGCACTGCGGCAACTGGGAGTTGCTGGGCTACGTGGTCGCGTTGCTGGGCTACCCGGTGCACGCGCTCTATCGCCCGCTGGACTTGCGCCCGCTCGACCGGTGGCTGCGCCAGAGCCGGGAGCGTCGAGGCATGACCCTGGTGGACAAGTTCGGCGCGATGCACGCGATGCCGCGGATTCTGCAGCAGGGCGCGCCGATGGGCATCGTCGCCGACCAGAACGCGGGCGACCGGGGCATGTTCGTCCCGTTCTTCGGGCGGCTGGCCTCGACCTACAAGTCCATCGGCCTGCTGGCGATCCAGTTCCGCACGCCGGTCGTCGTGGGGCAGGCGCGCCGACTCGGGTGGAACGACGTGCACGACCGGCCCGTCGAGCACGGCTTCAGCGCGGGCGAGCGCGCCCGCGACGACTGCGGCGTCCGATATCGCATCGAGATGGTGGACGAGATCATGCCCGAGGAGTGGGAGTCGCAGCCCGACCCGCTCTTCTACCTGACGGCGCGGTACCGCCGCGCGATCGAGACGATGATCCGCTCCGCGCCCGAGCAATACCTGTGGATGCACCGCATCTGGAAGAGCCGACCGCGACACGAGCGAGAGGGCAGGCCATTCCCGCCCGTCCTGCGAGAGAAACTCCGCGCCCTGCCCTGGATGACGGAGGACGAGGCGGCGCGGATCGAGGAGCAGTCCGCCCGGGACGCGGCCTTTTTGGCGCAGCACGGGCTGGATCGCCTGCCCTGACCGGGAGGTTTTCGCTTGCGTGCGGTGGCACGCCGTGATTCAATGATGCACAGACCGCAACCCGCGCGGCGGGTGGGACGGATGAAGGACGGGCGGGACGGAAGGAGTGTTGGATGATGACCAGTACCCGGCATCGGCTCGACGACGTGCGCGTGCTGATCGTGGACGACGACCGCGACGTGCTGGAGTCGATCGACGCGGCGTTCCGGGCGAGGGGGCGCAGACGCTGCTCGCCTCGGACGGCAACAAGGCCGTGGACCTCTGCCGCGACGACCCGCCCGACCTTGTCGTGCTCGACATGATGCTGCCGGGGCGCTCCGGGTTCCTCGCGCTCGAGCGGATCAAGGGGCGCGAGGACAGCCCGCTGGTCATCATGGTGACGGCCAACGAGGGCAAACGCCACCAGGCCTACGCCGAGAGCCTCGGCGTGGACGGCTACCTGCTCAAGCCCGTGCCGCTCGAGAAACTCCTCGACGCGGCCGTCGCGCTCATCGACGCCCGGGACGCGGAGGAGGAGGACTGAACGCTCGCTCCGCACCGGGGGCGGTGGCGCGGGTAGAGTGGGCGTCGCCGCCGAACGGGGACGCACCCGGGGCGACGGGAGCGCAGCGGTGTCCACGCCTCGCATGGTGGTGCTGATGAACTCGAAGAGCGGCGCGCCGGGCGAGTCGGCGCCCCTGGGACGGCGTGCCGAGATCGTCGATTCGCTCGGGCGCTTCAACACCCACAGCGACGGCTCCGGGAAGGCGGTGGCGTTCGGGACCGACCGGCTCTACGGCCCGGGCTTCGTCGTCGAGATGCCCACCGGGCAGGACGAACTGGCGCAGGTCATGGTCTCGATCGGCGACGCCGATACGGCATGGCCCGTGCTCTCGCGCATGTGCAAGACCCTGGGGTGGCGCATGGTCGATCCCGATTCCGGGCGGTCGTTCTTCTGAGGAGCGCAGCACGATGCCCACCTATGTCTACGAAGTCATGGATGCGAAGGGCAACGGCACGGGGCGCACGTTCGAGTGGGTGCAGCCGATGTCGGCCGCCGCGCTCACGAAGCACCCGGAGACGGGCGAGCCGGTGCGCCGCGTGCCGCAGGCGCCGATGATCGCGGGCAAGTGGTCCGGCGCGCCCGGCAAGGGCAAACTGAGCGACGCGAACCTCGACCGGCTGGGGTTCACGAAGTACCAGCGCTCGGGCGACGGCGTGTACGAGAAGCGCGCCGGCAAGGGGCCGCGCACGATCACGCGGGATTGAGCGGCGGCGCGGCGCGGGAATCGACGAGCAGCGAGACGAGCCGGTCGGCCAGCGCGTCGAGCGAGAGTTCCGGCGCCAGGGCGAGCGCTGCGTTGCCGGCGCATGCGTGCGTGTCCGGCTCGAGGGCGGCGTCGATGGCGTCCTGCCAGCCTGTCGGCGTTGGGCCGTCGATGAGCGCGCCGGGACGGTCGTCGGGAGCAAGGGCAACCAGTTCCGCGCCGGGCGCGTCGGATCGGGCGAGCACGGGGCGCGCCGAACGGATCGCGTCGCACACGAAGCGGCCTGTAGTGATGCCCGCGGGCGCCGCGAAAGGTGCGACTGCAAGATCGGCGGCCGCGAAGAGCGCGTCCATCCGGGCCGTCGCGCCGATCAGCCGGACGCGCTCGACCATCCCGGCCCGCTCGGCGGCCTTGTGCAGCCGGTAGCCGCGGTACGCGGGCGCGACGACCACCGGCCGAGATTCGGCCGCGGCCGCGCCCGCGAGAAACTCGTGCAGCCCCGGCCGGTCGAGGTGGATGCCGGAGAGCAGGATCACGCGGTCGTGCTCGTGCAGGCCGAGTGTTCGGCGAGCGTGCGCGCGCAGGCGCGAGTCGCGCTCCGCGTCAGGGAGCGGCAGG
>DAOMNQ010000073.1:2989-13897 GCA_035443945.1 Phycisphaerales bacterium
CGCAAAGCCCAGGCCCGTGCAGCCGCCGGGCAGTTCGCCGTCCGGGGCGTTCAGAGCGCCGCGGATCGTGCCGGAGCGTGCCGCGGCGGCGCGGGCCTGCCGCTCGGCGAACGCCGCGTGCGCCAGCCACGGGCGGTCGGCGAGGTACGCCGCCATCGAGCCGGGCGACGAGCGACGCAGCAGCAGGTTCGCGCGCAGAGCGGCGATCGTCGGCGGGCCGAGCGGGATCCACAGGTCGCCGGGCGCGAAGTGCGTGAGCGAGATGCACGCCCGGTCCGCATGGCGTGCGCGCACCGCGCTGGCCCATCGGGCGAAGCGCAGCGGGTGGGCATGGCGTGCGGTTCGCCGCTCGTCGCGCACCAGCACGCGCAACAGAGCGAAGTCGGCGGGGTCGTCCGCGCCGTCGCAGGCGACGACAACATCATGCCCGCGGGCATCGAGCGTGCGAGCAAGGTCGGCCGCCCACGCGGTCGGCGACCACGGGTGGCGCTCGGCGTAGTCGGCGAGGAGAAGGCACTTCACGCGGCACGCTCGGGATGCGGGGGACGCCACGGCAGCGCCAGCAGCGTCAGTGCGCCGAGGATCGCGCAGGTCTGCGCGTTCATGTGCACCACGTCGAACGCGCTCACGAGCAGCAGCCCGACGAGCGACCAGAACGGGCCCTCGGCGTAGCCCGGGGGACCGTCGCCGGGCTGACGGCGCGACGCCCCGCGCAGCACGGCGGCGACAAACGCGAGTGCAATGAGCAGCCCCGGCAGGCCGGCCGTCGCGGCGGTGTGCAGCAGGGCGTTATGGGCGTGATCGTGCACCGAGCGAGTTGCCGGATCCACGCCCTGCGAGGACAGGTGTTGCTCGACCCACCGCCTGTACCCGCCCGCGCCCGTGCCCGTAAGCGGTCGCTCGGCGAACGCGGCCGCCGCCCAACCGGCCATGGCGATCCGCGCCCCCGTATCCGAGTTGTACTCCCCGTCGCGCAGCGCAGCGGTCACTTCCGCCCGCGCGGTCACGATGCGGTCGCGCAGCGCCTGACCGCCGAGCGTCCACGCGCCCGCGCACGCGGCGACCACGAGCACGCCCGCGGCGGCGCCCGCGAGCGCAAGCCCGCGCCACCGCGCGACGCGCCATCCGGCCGCGAGCGCCACCAGCACGACGAGCGCGGCCGCGGCGATCCACGCGCCGCGCGTCCCCGTCGCAGCGATACCGGCGAGCGAGGCGAGCGAGCCTGCAACGCCGAGCGCACGCCACTTCCCGCGCCCCCACGCGGCGGCGGGCAGGTGCAGTCCGAGCGCGGCCGTCAGGATCGACCCGCCGACGACCGGGTCCCACCACCCCGAGTTGCGCCCCGGCAGTCGCGGCCAGGTGAGCCACTCAACGCCCAGCGCGCCGCCGACCGCGTGCCCGACCTGCGAGAGTTGCCCGAGCGCGATGCCGAGCGCGAGCGCCCCGAGCAGCAGCGAACGCCGCTCGACGACTGGCCACAGGCAGACGATCGCGCCGAACCAGCGTGCGTGGCTGTACTGGTCGAAGCCCCTGGCGGGGTCATCGCTCCAGAGCAGCGAGAGCGCGCCCCACGCCGCCCACGCGAGAATGAGGACGACCGGAGGCTGAACGAGCAATCGCGGCAGCGTGCCGACGTGCCGGTGGATGCGGATAAGGAACGCGCAGGCGAGCGGGATGCCGGCAAGTTCCGAAACGCTGATCGGCCCGCCGAGGCAGAGGCACCACAGCACGGCCATCGCGGTGTGAACCCCCAGGCCGTGCCGGTCGATCGCTCTCTGCCGGGCGAAGGGGCGGACGGCCCAGGCGGGGTCGATCCACGGGGCGTCGAGCCAGCGGAGGGGCGATCGCCGGGGATGGGCTTCGAGGGCCATGCGGGGACCATCTTGGGGCCGGGCGTGCCGATCGGCAAGCGGGAGGGGGGTTTGGGGGGATTCGGGGCAACCATCGGGGGGTGAAAACGAACAATTGGGGCGGTACGGCAGTCCGATGGAGTAGGCTGGGGGGATCGGACGCAAGGAGCGGCAGCCATGGACGAAGTCCGGCGGGTCTTGGCGGCGGCGGGGCGAAGGCTGTTCCTGGTTCGGCTGCTGGCGTCGCTGACGATGACGCTGACGGCCGCGCTGGGCGCGCTGCTCGTGCTGCGCGTGGCGGACAAACTGGTGATCCTCGGGCTGCCGTGGCTGTGGGTGTTCGCGGCGGCGATCGGGTCGGCGGTGGTGATCGCGCTCTTGTGGAGCGTGGTTCGGCCGTTGGGCCATCTCGCGGTCGCGCGGGTGGTGGACGAGAGCGCGGGCCTGCGCCAGACGCTCAGCACCGCGCTGTGCGTCGAGCGGAGCGACGACCCGTGGTCGCGGGCGGTGGTGGAGAGCGCGGGCGAGACGGCCCGCCGCGTGGTGGTGCGGGATGCGGTGCCGATCGCCGGGCCGCGGACGTGGCCCGCGCCCGCGGTAGTGGGGCTGGTGCTGGTGGTGGTGTGGTTCGTGATGCCGCAGTTCGACCTGCGCGGCGCGCTGGCGGCGGAGCGCGAGCGCGAGCAGGAGGAGAAGGCGCTCGCGGAGGCGAAAGCGGAAGACATCCAGAGCGAGCAGAAGATCCGCGAGATGATGGCGAAGTCGAACCTTGCCGACGGACTGGGCGATGCGCTCGGCGACCGCGAGGCCGAGGTCGAGAAGCCGCAGACGGCCGAGGAAGTCCGGCGCGCGGCGATCCGCAAACTGACAAGCCTGACGGAGCGCCTCGCGGCGGAGCAGTCCGGCGAGAAGGGCCAGAAACTCGACGCGCTCCAGGAGATGCTGCGCCAGTTGCGCACGCCCGGGCGCGGACCGATGACCGAACTCTCGCGCGAACTGGCGAAGGGGAACTTCGACAAGGCCCGCCAGATGCTCGACGAACTGGCGCAGAAGATGGGCGACGGCAGCATGTCGCCCGAGGAGCGCGAGCAACTCAAGGCCCAGATGGAGAACCTCGCCAAGCAGATGGAGCAACTGGCCGAGCAGAAGACCTCGCTCGAGCAGGCTCTGCGCCAGGCGGGGATGAGCGGCGAGCAGGCCAAGGAATCGGCCGCGAACCCGCAGGCCCTCCAGCAGGCCCTCGAGAACATGCAGAACCTCTCGCCCGAGCAGAAGCAGCAGTTGCAGCAGATGGCCGAAGCCGTCAGCAAGGCGTGCGAGTCGTGCAGCGGCCTGGGCGAGGCGATGTCGAAGATGGCCCAGGGCATGGGCCAGAGCGGCATGAGCCAGGACGGCATGTCGGGCATGGAGTCGCTCGCCGGGCAACTCAGCGAACTCGAGATGCTCTCGCAGGAGATGGGCGGCGTGAACGCCGTGATGCAGGAGGCGATGGCGCAACTCAACAAACTCGGCCAGTCGCTCGGCGAGTGCGAGTGGGGCCAGTGCTCCGGCACCGGGATGGCGGGCATGACCGGGCAGTGGCGGCCCGGCTCGAACATGGGACAGGGCATGGGTTCCGGCGGTCCGGGGCAGGGCAACGGCGACGGGCCGGAGGAAGAGGCCGCGGACTTCATGGTCAACCGCGTGAAGGCGAAGGTCCAGACGACGGCGGGGCCGATCATCGGCTCGCGGCTGGTCGAGGGCGACTCGGTGAAGGGCGAGGCGCTGGCAGAGTTCGCCACCGCGGTCGAGGTCTCGTCGCAGGAGGCGGCCGAGGCGCTCCAGACGATGCAGGTGCCGCGCGAGTACCACGGCGCGGTGAAGCACTACTTCGGCACGCTCGAAGAGCGGGTGAAGGCCGAGCGGGCGAAGAAGGAGGCCGCGGGCGATGGCGGCAAGTAGGTCGATCGCCCCGCGCCGTGCCGGTCTGTTCATGCTGCTCGGGTTGATGACGGGGTTGCTGTGCGCGTGCTCGCGCGAGAGCGCCGAGAGCGCGGGCGACGGGTCCGTCGTGCTCTACTCTTCCGCCGACGACTTCGTGCTGCGGGAGATGGTCGAGGCGTTCGGGTCCGAGACAGGCCTGCACGTGCGATTGCTCGGCGACACGGAGGCGACCAAGACGACCGGCCTCGTGCAGCGATTGCTCTCCGAGAAGGACAACCCGCGGGCGGACGTCTGGTGGTCGAGCGAGCCGTTCGGGACGATCCGCCTGGCGCGCGAGGGGCTGTTCGAGTCGGCGACCGGCGTCGAGACCGGCGTCGAGGGCGGGTGGCCGCTGGTCTCGAACGACGGCCTGTGGCTCGGCTTCGCATCCCGGGCGCGCGTCATCGCCTACCACACCGGCCGCGTGAGAGAGGAGGATGCGCCGCGCACGCTGCGCGACCTGATCGACCCTCGCTGGCGCGGTCGCGTGGGCATCGCGCGTCCCGAGTTCGGCACCACGCGCGGTCACTTCGGCGCGCTCGTCGAGGCGTGCGGCGTCGAGGCCTTCGAGGCGTGGCTCGCGGCCATGAAGGCCAACGGCGTGCGGCTCTACAGCGGGAACGCCTCGGCGGTGCGGGGCATCGCGGACGGCGAGATCGACGTCTGCCTGACCGACACCGACGACGTCTGGGTCGCGCAGCGCAACGGCTGGCCGATCGGCCTCGTCTACGAGCGGCCGGACGGGCCGGGCGAATCGGTCGAGGGACTGCCGAGTTTCGGCCCGCTCCTCATGCCGAACACGGTCGCGCTGGTGCGAGGCGGACCGGGCGGCTCCGATGCACGCCGTCGGCTGGTCGAGTTTCTGCTCAGCGAGCGGGGCGAGCGCATCCTCGCCGAGAGCGACTCGGGGAACATCCCGCTGCGTCCGGGTCTCGCGGCCGCTTACCCACAGTTCGAGGTGCCGTCGCCCTGGGTGGTGGACTACGAGGCCGTGGCGGACGCGGACGCGGCCACGATGGAAGCGTGCCGTCGCGTGCTCGGCGGAGGCTGAGCGCTGCGCGCCGGGCGTGACGGACAATCTCTGCGCCGCGAGCGTCCCTCCCCGACGCGACCGATCACGGGCAGCCGATGTTCCAGGTGTTGAGGAAGAAGATGAAGTCCAGGCTGTTGATCGCGCCGTCGTTGTTGAAGTCGGCGGCGGGGTCGTTGCCGGTGTAAGCGTTGAGGAACTGGAGCACGTCGATGGTGTTGACGAGGCCGTCCCCGTTGAGGTCGACCGGGCAGCGCGGCTTGACGCGGAAGATCTCGCCGCCGTTCAGGTCGCAGACGTAGATTTCGCCTCGGGCGTCCTCGCCGAACGACGAGACCGAGGCGATGGAACCGACGTCGGGGACGAGTTCGGCCTGGCGTTCCGCCAGGTCCACGACCTGGCCGTCCTCGTAGCGCAGTGTCCAGATGCGGTTGGAGCAGTAGTCGGCGAAGAAGTACGTGCCGCGCAGGTGCGGCATGGTGGCGCCGCGGTAGACGTACCCGCCGGTGACGGAGCAGTTCCCTCCTCCGTGCGAGTAGGCGTGGATGGGGAGGGTGAGTGACTCGTGGTTGCAGGTGCACCCGTCGAGGCCGGTGCAGGCGAAGCCTTCCATGCACCGCCAGCCGTAGTTCTCGCCGCCCGTGCTGTCGGCGGGCTGGACGTTGATTTCCTCCCAGGCGTTCTGCCCGACGTCGGCGATCCAGAAGTCGCCGGTTTCGCGGTCGAAGGAGCACCGCCACGGGTTGCGCAGGCCGTAGGCCCATATCTCGTCGTCGCCGGTGACTCCGACGAAGGGGTTGTCGGGCGGGATGGCGTAGTTCCTGTTGGGATCAGCGGGGAAGTCGTCGGCGTCGACGTCGAGGCGGAGGCACTTGCCCAGCCGGTTGTCGGTGATGTCCTGCGCGTTGCCGCCGGGGCTGTGCCCGGTACCCGAGTCGTTCGCGCCGCCGCCGTCGCCGGTGGGGATGTAGAGGTAGCCGTCCGGCCCGAAACCGATCCAGCCGCCGTTGTGGTTGCTCTGGGGTTGAGAGAACGTGATGATGGGGTGCGCGGAGGCGGGCTCGGCGACGTTCGGATCGTCGGAGACCTTGTACTGGACGACCCAAGTGGCGCCGGTGCCGGACGCGGTGTAGTTCACATAGAAGAGGCCGTTGTTCGCGTAGTCGGGGTGGAAGGCGAGGCCGAGGAGGCCCTGCTCGCTGCCGGTGGCGACGCCGGTGACAGAGAGGAAGGGCGTGGCGAGCAGCGTGTTGGTCGTGAGGTCGTAGATGCGCACCCGCCCGGTTGAGCCGGAGCGCTGCTCGACGATGAAGATGCGCTTGGCATCGCCCGGCGCGTGCGTGACGAGCACGGGGCGCGCCAAGCCGGTCGCGAGGCGCTCCGAGGTCAGTGTCAGTTGTGCGCTCGACGGAACGGCCGAGATCGCGAGCGGCGTGAGTGCGGCAAGAACGGCGGTGGTGCGGACACGACGCATGGCTGACCTCCCGGATGAGCGGCGGGGCGTGGGCGCCTCCCGCAAGGAAACACATCGACCGTTGGCGTGGGCGACCCCGGCCTCCGGGGCGATTGTCCTCGGCGAAGGGGCCGGATGCCAGCAAGAACCGGGCGATTTGTGCCGGTTTGGGGGTTCTCCCGTGGGGCATTGGCCAGATTTGACGCCACCTACACTCCGCGCTGATGGGCACGGACGATCCCACACTCGACGCGACCGCTCCGGCGAGCGCCTCGGCCTCGCTGCCGGGCGACGCACCTCGGGCCGTCGGGCCGTATCGCGTGCTCCAGGCGCTGGGCGAGGGCGGGTTCGGGACGGTCTACCTGGCGGAGCAGCACGAGCCGGTTCGCCGGCGGGTCGCGCTGAAGGTGCTCAAGCCGGGGATGGACTCGAAATCCGTGATCGCGCGGTTCGAGGCCGAGCGGCAGGCGCTCGCGCTGATGGACCACCCCGGCGTCGCGAAGGTCTACGACGCGGGGACGACGCCGGAGGGCAGGCCCTACTTCGCCATGGAGCACGTTCGCGGCGAGCCGATCAACGTCTTCTGCGAGCACGAGCGGCTCGGCGTGGACGACCGCGTTCGACTGATGATCCAGGTCTGCGAGGCCGTGCAGCACGCGCACATGAAGGGCGTCATCCACCGGGACCTGAAGCCGGGGAACGTGCTCGTATCGCTGGTGGACGGGCGGCCCGCGCCGAAGGTCATCGACTTCGGCGTTGCCAAGGCGGTCTCGCAGCGGCTCACCGACTCGACCGTCTACACCGAGGTCGGCCAACTGATCGGAACACCGGAGTACATGAGTCCCGAGCAGGCGCGCGGCGGGTCGGACGTGGACACGCGGGCGGACGTCTACTCGCTCGGGGCGATCCTCTACGAACTGCTGACGGGCGGGCCGCCGCTGGACTCGGCGAGGCTGCGCGCGGGCGGGTATGCGGGCGTGTCGCGCGCCATCGACGAGTTGGAGCCGGTGCGGCCGAGCGAGAGGATCACGCGTGCGGCGTCGGCCGTGCCGCCGCGGCTCGACGACGACCCGGCGACGGTCGCCCGGCGCCTGCGGGGCGACCTGGACTGGATCGTGATGCGGAGCCTGGAGAAGGATCGCACGCGGCGCTACGACGGCGCGAGCGCGCTCGCCCGCGACCTCGAACGGTATCTGCGCGACGAGCCGGTCGAGGCCGGCCCGCCCACAGCCGCGTACCGCCTGGCGAAGTTCCTGCGCCGGAACCGCGGCGGGGTGACGGCGGCAGGGGCGGTGGCGCTGGCGCTGCTGCTGGGCGTGGCGGGGACGACGGCAGGGTTCGTGTGGGCGCTGCACGAGCGGGACGTGGCCCGCGAACTGGCCGCATCCGAGCGTGAGGCGCGCGACGAGTCCGACGCGGTGGTCGCGTTCCTGGGCGACATGCTCGCCTCCGTGGACCCGACGGAGCGCGGGCGCGACGTGACCGTGCGCGACGTGCTCGACGAGGCCTCGTCGTCGATCCCGGCGCGATTCGCGGGTCGGCCTTCCATCGAGGCGCGCCTGCGCCACGTGATCGCCAACTCGTTCCGCGCGCTCGGGCGCTTCAGCGATGCCGAGGCACATCTGACGAGCGTCTATGAGATCCGACGGGTGACGCTCGGCGAAGAGCACCACGAGACGCTGCGCGCGCTGGCGAATCTCGCCGGGCTTCGCCTCGACCAGGGGCGGTACGCCGACTCGATCGCCCTGGGCGAGCGGGCCGTCGGCGGGCTGCGGCGCACACTCGGCGACGACCACCGCCTGACGCTCGGCGCGATGAACAACCTGGCGATGGCCCTCCGGCACACGGACAGGAGGCCCGAAGCCGAGGCCCTCCTGCGCGGCGTGCACGAGGGGCAGAAACGAGTTCTCGGAGCCACGCACCCCGAGACCATCGGCTCGCTCACCAACCTCGGCGCGCTGCTCGGGAGTCTGGGCAGGTACGACGACGCCCACGCGGCGCTGCGGGATGCACACCAGCAGTGGCTGTCCGCGCACGGCGCGGATCACCCCGGCGCGCTCCTGGCCGCTCACGAACTCGCAATGACCCTGAACGCGATGCAGCGGATTGACGAGGCAGAGAGCCTGCTGGGGCAGGTCGTCGCGGCCAGGGAGCGCGTCTTCGGCGAGGCGCACCCGGATACCCTCGCCGCAACATCGAACCTCGCCTACGTGCTCTCCAAGTCGGGCCGCGCTGATGAGTCGGAATCGCTCTTCGTGCGCTCCCTCTCTGCGGCGAGGCGCGTGCTCGGAGACACGCACCCGTCCACGCTCATCACGGCGAAGAACCTTATCGAGTTGTACGAGGCGTTGGGCTGGCCGGAGCGATCGCGCGCCGAAGTCGAGCGCACGATGGACATCTTCGTACTGATCGCGGACAGGCCCGACATGAGCGCGGACGACCTGAACGCGTGCGCGTGGTACCTCCTGACAGTCGAGCCGCGCAGCGCTCGCAACCCCTCGGCCGCGCACCGCGCCGCGGAGCGAGCCTGCCGCCAGGAGCGCGCCGCCGCCGGCGCGAACCTCTGGATGTACCTCGACACGCTGGCCAAGGCGATGCACGCCACCGGCGACCCGGCCGGCGCGGCCGCGGCCCAGCGCGAGGCCGTCTCGCTCATCCCGCCGAACGGGGAGCGGTACCGCGGCGAGATGGAAGAGCGGCTGGCTGAGTACGTGCGGTCGGGCGACGGCTGATCGCCCGCAGGACCGCCTCTTGCCGCCTATTCCGGGTCGAGCGCCAACCGGAAGCCGTTGTTGTAGTACCGGAACACCGGGCCGAGGCGGTAACGGTGCGCGGACCGCACGTACCACGGCCCGTCGTACCACGACCCGCCGCGGAGAACCCGCTCGTTCCCGTCCCCCGGCCCCTGGGGATCGACCCGTTCGCCCCGCTCGTTGGTCGGGCCGTTGGTCGGCTCGTACCAGTGAGGGTCGTACCAGTCCCAGCACCACTCCCACACGTTGCCGTGCATGTCGTGCAGACCCCAGGCGTTCGGCGCGAAACTCGCCACCGGCTCGGTGCGCTCGCGGAACACGCCGCCCTCGCTGTCGCGGTACCCAAGGCTGGCCTTGAAGTTCGCCTCATCGGACAGGATCGTCTCGCCCGTGTGGAACGGGCCGCTCGTCCCGGCACGGCAGGCGTACTCCCACTCTGCCTCGGTCGGCAGGCGGAACCCGCGATGCTCCGGCACGCGGCGAACGGCCGCGCTGCGCACGTGCCCGTCGTGGAACCGCTCGGCGTCGTCGATCCGGTAGTGCGGGCGCAGGCCGAGATCGGGATGGCGCTGCGCGACGGCCTCGGTCAGCCTGTTCGCGAACTCCACGGCCTCGTACCAGCCGACCGTCTGCACGGGCTGGCGGGCGTCATCCTTGAAGCGGGACGGGTTGCTCTCCATCAGCGCGATCCACTGATCCTGCCGCACCTCTGTCGTCATCATCCAGAAGCCCCGGCTGATGCGGACGGCGTTTCTGGGGCCTTCGTCAGGCTCGCGCCCGTCCTCGCCGCCAGGGCTGCCCATCTCGAAGACGCCCGGCGGGATCCACGCGAGTTCGACCTCGACGCCGGGCGCGAGTTCGAGCACGAGCCGCTGCCCCGGCTCGGGCGCGGCGGCCGGCCGCTCGGCCCGCTCCGGCTGGCTCCGCGCGTGGCCGGGCGACAGCGCGACGAGCGCGAGCAGGGCGCACACGACCACGGGCCACGACGAGCGTGCCCGGTGCGATGCCGAGTCGCCTCGCGATCGCGCGATGCGGACGCTTGTGGATCTCGTGGCAGGCGTGGGCAACGGCGCGGGTGTCGGTCGCACGACGTCTCTCCTTGCGGGGCGCGCGGAACGATCGCGGCTCGATGATGCTATGGCCGGGCGTCCGGATGCGCCGGCGAGCGAAAGGCCGCGGCCCGGCGGCGTGCCCGGAGCGGAGCAATGCAAGGATGTACGATCATGCCATGAACCCTCCCGGCGGGCCGGACTGGGTGTGGTGGCTGACCGCGGCCGTGCTCGGCACGGCGGCGGTCGGGCTGGGGGCGTGGTCGCTGCTCTGGGACCGCTCGCGTCGCGGCGGGCGCGTGCGGCTGCGGTGCCCGAAGTGCTGGTACGACGTCGCGGGCGTGCCGCGGGGGGTTGACGAACGCGGGCGAGAGGGGTTGCGGTGCCCGGAGTGCGGGCGTTTCACGCGGCGGGAGCGGGGGTTGAAAAACGAACTGGAAGGGGGTTGCACAGGCAGCATCCTGGGGTTATTCAGTGGCTGGTGCGGCTGCCGCGCGGCTTGGATGCCAACGCGAGGGACGACGGGCATTGGCGTGGAGGTGGCGAAGGGGATGTCGAACAGGGCAGAAGCCCGAACTGGGTGGGTCAGCAAGCGCGGCATCGGGATCGTCATGGCGTGTGTCACCGTGGTCATGCTCACGGTCGGGGCGGGGGTGGTTCGAGCGCAGCCGGGTGAGAAAGTGCCCGCGTTCGATGAGCCGCGAGTGTTCACAACGGGGTCGTTCCATAGACCGTATGGCATCGCTTCTGCGGATTGTAACTCTTCAGCCGTCTTCCACGGGTTGACCCGAACAGGGTCCGACTTGCGCCC
>DAOMNQ010000074.1:0-12796 GCA_035443945.1 Phycisphaerales bacterium
GGAAGAGGCCGTACCAGAGGCCGCCGGCGGCCGAGCCGAGCGGGAAGCCGGCGATGGCCGAGCTCTGCGCCATGGCGCCGGCGACCGCCGGGCCGAGGGCGAGCGCGCCGGGGGCCGGGATGAGGGTGCCGTTGATGTAGATGTCATCGACGCGGTTGCTGCCGGCGGTGCTAGAGCCGGCGACGTTGCTGGTGAGGCGGACGTAGATGGTGGCCTGGTCGTTGGCGGCCGCGGGGAGGGCGATGGGTCCGAAGACGGAGTCGGGGTTGAAGGAGACGCTGGACCAGGTGATGGCGTCGATGGTGTAGTTCATGAGGTCGGAGAAGTTGACGCCGTCGTTGCTGAACTGGACGCGGAAGTCGCCGGGGCCGGTGGAGCTGCGGGTCTGGCTCCACTGGAAGGTGATGTCCTGGTAGCCGGTGGTGGAGGTGGTGAACTGGTAGTAGTCGCCGGCCTGCCATGTGTTGGAGGAGAAGGATTCGAGGGAGCCGTTGCCGACGGGGTTGGAGTAGACAGCGGCGGAGTCGGCGTGAAATCCGGTGGCGTCGCCGCCGTTGATGCCGCCCTCGGCGGCGTGGGGGCCGGCGTCGATGGGGACGCTGACCTCGAAGGTCCAGTTGGCGAGGACGTCGGCGTGTGCCGCGGAGGCGATTCCCGCGGCGGCGAACAGAGCGATCAGGTTCTTCATCTCTTGTCTCTCCTGCGTGTGAGCGTGCCTCTTCCCCCAGCGGGGGCGGATCGTCCGCGCCGGCAACGGCGCCGGTGCGCTGCGCGATCCGGAGTGTCTCTCCTGCCTTGCGCCGATCGGGCACGGAGGCTCGATCGGTGGGCCATAGGCTATCCGATAAACGGGCGAGTGTGCGTGCGGGTCACGCGGAAAGACGCTAAAACTGCGCGAACCCTGCGGTTGCGGGCCGAGAGAGAGATGTCCGGCAGCGGGCTGATGGCGCGGATCGGGCGTGAATCTGGGAGATCTGGGGGCGTTCGGACCCTATCGTGGGCCGAATCGGGGGTTGGATCGGGAGGCAGGGATGCCGGCGAAGCGTGGCAAGGCGAAGACGGGTCGAGCTGGTGGGACTGGTCGTCGGGGCGGGGGTTCGGTCGCGCCGCTGCTGGCCGCGGAGGCGATGGCGGAGAAGCAGCGAGAGATTTCGGTGTCGGAGTTCTTCGCGAAGAATCGGCACCTGCTGGGTTTCGACAACCCGCGCAAGGCGTTGCTGACGACGGTGAAGGAGGCGGTGGACAACGCGCTGGACGCGTGCGAGGAGGCGGGGATTCTGCCGGACCTGCTGGTGGAGATCGCGGAGGTGTCGCCCCCCCCCTCGGCGAGCAAGTCGGGTCGGTACCGGGTGACGGTGCGGGACAACGGGCCGGGGATCGTGCGTCGGCAGGTGGAGAACATCTTCGGGAAACTGCTGTACGGGTCGAAGTTCCACCGGCTGAAGATGAGCCGGGGGCAGCAGGGGATCGGGATCTCGGCGGCGGGGATGTACGGTCTGATGACGACGGGCAAGCCGATGGTGATCCTGACTCGGCCGAACCCGAAGAAGCCTGCGCACCACATCGAACTGGCGATGGACACGACGAAGAACCGTCCCGAAGTGACGGTGGACCGGGAGACGGAGGAGTTCTACGCGAGTTCGACGGGGACGGGGACGAGCGTGACGGTGGAGATGGAGGCTCGGTACGCGCGCGGGCGAGCGAGCGTGGAGGAGTACCTGGAGCAGACGGCGATCGCGAACCCGCACGCTTCGATCACGTTCGTGCCGCCGGGGAGGAACGCGGAGGGCGCGGAGGACGACGCGGAGGGCGCGGAGGGGGAGCAGGGGGTTCTGGGCGTCGGTCGATCCGACGACTCTGCGGACTCTGAGGCAGGCTCTGTGCCCTCTGCGTTCGATCGGACGACGGAGTTGGGGGATCGGGTTGTGTATCCGCGGACGGTGGATGCGCTGCCGCCGGAGCCGAAGGAGATCCGGCCGCACCCGTACGGGGTGGAGTTGGGGACGTTCCTGACGATGCTGAAGAACGCGAAAGCGACGCAGTTGGGTGGTTTTCTGAAGGAGGAGTTCAGCCGCGTGACGCCGGGGGTGGTTGGCGAGGTGTGCGCGAAGGCGAGCGTGAACGGGGCCAAACTGAGCGGGCACACGTGGCTGAAGACGATCGACACGGAGACGGCGGAGCGTTTGTACACGGCGTTGCAGGGGTCGAAGTTGAGGCCGCCGCCGACGGACTGCCTGGCGCCGATCGGTGTTCGGCAGTTGCTTGCGGGGATGCTGAAGGGCGTGCGTGCGGAGTTCTACGCGGCGTCGACGCGCGAGCCGGCGGTGTACCGTGGGAATCCGTTCCAGATCGAGGCGGCGGTGGCGTTCGGCGGCGACCTGCCGGCGGAGGAGACGGCGCGGGTGATCCGGTTTGCGAACCGGGTGCCGCTGCTGTATCAGCAGTCGGCGTGCTGCGCGTTCAAGAGCGTGTTGGAGACGTCGTGGAAGAACTACGGGCTTGGGCAGCCGCGCGGGTCGCTGCCGGTGGGGCCGCTGGTGGTGATGATCCACATGGCGAGCGTGTGGGTGCCGTTCACGAGCGAGAGCAAGGAGGCGATCGCGGACTACGACGAGATTCGGAAGGAGATGAGGCTGGCGTTGCAGGAGTGCGGGCGCAAACTCGGGACGTACGTGCGCAAGCGTCAGCAGATGCGTCGCGAGAGCGAGCGGCGCGGCGTGTTCGAGCGGTACGTGGGCGAGGTGGCGAAGGCGTGCCACGCAATCACGGGGACGGACGCCGATCGGCTGTACGCGGCGTTGCTGGAGCAGGCGCGGAAGCGGACGGCGGTGGCGGATGCGGTGCTGGACGAGGATGGGCGGGTGGTGAGGTCGCGTCGGGAGCCGGGTGAGGGGGACGACGGGGTGATCATCGTGGAGCGGGACGGGGGGCCGGGGGGGGGCGGCGCGCCGGCCTTGCCGGAGGGTGGGGCAGCGCGGGCGAGCGGCGGCGGGAAAGGGCGTGCGCGCGCGAGGGCGCCCCGCGAGACGACGCGGGAGAGTGGCGGTGCGCGGAGCGGGCCGAAGCCGGCGCGGCGTGCGAAGCCGCGGATGCGGCTGGTGGGCGGGAAGTTGGCGCCGGTGGAGGAGGGGCCGGGGTTGTTCTGACCCGCGGCCCTGGCGTGAGCGGCGTTTGCGCAAAGGTCTGAACACACTCGTAACGCGATGCTGCGCGAACACGCACGGATTCTGAATGAGCGTGCGGGGCAGGCTTCGCGCAATCTGCGCGCGACGTTGACCCGGGCGTGATGCACGCCGAGGTAGTGTTCGGCCCTCGCGCGTCGTGGGGCGCGCGGCGAACGGGGACGGACACACAGCGGCCGGAGGCACACGCTCATGGGAACGCGCACGGATCGTCGGGGTTTCACGCTGATCGAGTTGCTGGTGGTGATCGCGATCATCGCGCTGCTGATCGGGATTCTGCTCCCCGCGCTGGGCAAGGCGCGGCAGGCGGGGCAGATGGCGATGTGCGCGAGCAACCAGCGCACGGTGGCGCAGGGCGTCGCGTTCTACACCGCGAGCCACGATTATTTCCCGCCCTCCTACGTCTACGGGTCGGACGAGTACTCGGGCGAGTGGAAGGTCGAGCAGCAGCAGGAGTCCAACCCGGTCCCCGCGAACGGGTACATCCACTGGTCCTGGTCGCTCTTCGGCGGTACGGACGGCGGGGCGAACGTGCCGGAGGGCGCGTTCGAGTGCCCGACGACGACGAGCCGGGGCGCGCCGAGGACGAACCCGGGCTCCAACGCGGATGATTGGGAGTCCGGGCAACTCAACGACCTGGGCAGCGGCGTCGGGGCGCAGACGCCGCGCGACCGGCAGGCGGCGCGGGTGGCGATCACGGGCAACGCCGCCCTGTTCCCACGCAACAAGTTCTGGCCGGGAACGCTGCGAAAGAACCAGTTGGCGCGGGTGGCGTGGATCGACGGTGCGCAGCAGGGGGCGTCGAAGACGATCCTGGCGACGGAGTTCTACGACAACCGCGACCGGTGGACGTCGCTGGCGAGCCACTTCGACGGCAAGATCAAGAGCCACCGCCCGGTAACGCCCTTCATCGGGCGATCGGCGGGGAGCGACGTCTACAACGAGCCGAACTCGGGGGGCGTGCCGCGGTTCGTGTACCCGGACAAGGACTCGATCCTGCCGACCAAGAAACTCGGCCCCAACATGATCGACAGCCCGCTCAGCACGCTGAACGCGGTGGGGCGGCATCACTTCAGCGAGAAGGCGAACTTCGTGTTCGCGGACGCGCACGTCGAGTCGCTGACGGTGCAGGACACGATCAAGGACCGGCTGTGGGGCGACCGGTTCTACTCGATCACCGGGAACAACCGCGTGGACTTGAAGTTCAACAAGTGGGACTGACGGAGGGGGGAGAGGACGAGAGAGATCGTCGTTGTGATGGTCCCCGCCGACCGGAGATCGGCGGGGGCCGAAGGACCGGAAGGACGGAGAAAGCCCGACCCGAAGAGCGGCCGCCGCGCGGCGGTGCGCGATCGTTACGCCCGTACCCCGTACTGAGAGAGGATCACACATGTCCAGAAAGAGCCTGCTCACGTTCGTCGCGCTCGGCCTCGTCGGCGGCGCGGCCTCGGTCGCGACGGCGCAGCCGTACATGGTGAACGGCACCGGCGCGACGCTGTTCCAGTTCGTGTTCAAGCGTCCGGCGTCGACCAACGACTTCATCGATGTCAACGGCGACTGCCGCCTTGCGATCGACGGCGACCAGTTGGCGCCGTTCGACAGCGGTTTCCCGTGGCGGCCCGACCAGCACTGGCAGGTCACGTACCGGGTCGTCGGCTCGGTGAACGGGTTCATCGAGTTGCGCGACTGGGGCTTCACGTACCTGACGCTTCCGGACCTCGACGCCGGCGCGGGGACGTACATCTCGTCGTTCTCGGATGAGTCGCTGTGGAACCGGGACGTGTTCGTGTCGGCGGGCATCCCGCAGGGGTTCTACAACGCGGCGAACCCGGGCGGCACGCCGGTGCGCTCGCTGATGGACGGGTCGTTCCTGGTGACGACGAGCACCGATCCGGCCGTCGGCGGCATCCAGGCGGACTTCGCGGCGATCGACGTGCCGATCGGGTGGTCCGTGCAGCAGAGCGGGCAGCCGAAGTTCAACCGCGTCCCCGGCGCGGTCGGCTACGGGTCCAATCCCGCGGCGATCGTGAACAAGGACGGCACAGAGGTCGTGACCGAGGACAGTCGGTTGCCCTCGCTCTTCGGCCTCAACGGGCCGATCAACGTCGACTACGCGAACCCCGACGAGTTCACCGCCTACGACACGCTGATCGCGAACGCTCCCGTCGGCATCATGGTGAACTACGGCGTGGGCATGCACGAGATCTACATGTCCGACCTGCGACACCTCTACGCCACGGGGCGACGCGACAACGGCGAGAACCTGATGGCGGTGACGCGCGACGTCGGTTCGGGGACGCGCAACGCCAAGGCGAACGGGATCTGCCTCGACCCCTCGTGGTGCGTGGGCGAGAACATCGGCGCCCGCACCGTCGATTCCGCAAGGGACCGCCTCGGGCCGAACTTCCAGCCCTCGAACAAGGGCGGGTCCAGCCGCGTCGAGGGCACCGTGATCAACCACCGCCTCGCGCTGGGGCACACCGGCGCGGAGCGAGGCGCTTCGGCGGGTTGGCTCACGGGCGGGCGGGCGGACTTCCTCGCCGTCATCTCGGACCTCAAGGGCGGGACGGTAGCGGCTCGGCCGAACCTGGTGAACGTGCTGGACGCCGGCCCGAACGGGTACAACATCCAAGGCCCCGGCGTGCTGGCGACGCTGGGCGACCCGCTGAGCGCGCCCGCGCATCTCGGCGGGTACGGGATGCTGGAGCCGTTCCTCGACTGGGGCCTGGACGGCGTCTCGGGGACGGGCGACACGGGCGAGGGCAACTGCCAGTACGACCTGGGCGAGCCGTTCGTGGACATGAACGGCAACGGCGTGCGTGACGCGGTCGAGCCGCGTCCGGCGGAGCATACGCTGAACCCTGCGATGCGCAACCCCCAGGCGGCGGCGTACGTGAACAACATCACGCGGTCGATCCAGGCGTTCTCGGAGGTGCCGAGCGCGGACGAGAACCTGTTCACGCCGGGTGAGTACATGGCGCTGAACTACGTGCTGGTGGCGGCGTCGCTCAACGTGCCGCAGAACCCGCCGCCGCTGAACGCGGACTGCGTGCCGCTGGTGCCGAATCCGGACTTCAACCCCGCGCTCTACGACTTCGTCCTGAATCAGTCCGGGAACGTGCTGGGCACGCCCCCCTTCAACAACTTCAACTTCTCGGCGAGCGGCGTCGCGCCGACGCGGACGACGGGCGTCACGTACACCGACGGCGTCGCGGGCGGCGGGAACTACGTCGATCAGGCGGGGAACGCGGTCTCCTACGGCAGTTCGCTCAACGCTCGCAACAAGATCGCGGGCGACTTCAACAACGACGGCAAGCGCGACCTCAGCGACGCGCTGGAGATGATGAAGGCCTACCACGCCCGCAACGGCGGTCCCGCGTGGCAGCCCGGCACCCCGGCCGTCATTGAGATCCTCGGCGACTTCAACGGCGACGGGAACTTCGACGCGGCGGACATCCGCTACTGGGCGGACGGACTGGCGATCGACCCTGCGACGGGGAGGGTGGACCGGGCCAAGGGGTTCAAGGCGGTCGACGACGCCTGGGAGACGCTGACGGGCAACAACAACTTCTTCGGGACGACGATCGACGGCGGACTGCCGTACATGAACGGCGACTCGGCGGCGGACGTCTCCGGGCCGGGCGCGCTGCACACGCGCGGCTTCGCGCCGATCGGGCACGACGGCGTGATCGACATGCACGACGTGGACTACATCAAGGCGCAGTTCATCGGCAACCCGTTCGTGCTGGACGGCGTGGCGAACTGGGACGACCTCAACGAGGCGGTCGGGTTCGACCTCTCGGCGGACGTCACCGGCGACCTGCGCGTGGATCAGGACGACGTGAACGCCGTGCTGGCGATCCTCGGGCTGGACTGCCCGGCGGACTTCAACGGCGACACGGTCGTGAACTCGCTGGACTTCATCGCGTTCCTGAACGCGTACACCTCGGGCGATCCGAAGGCGGACTTCAACGGCGACACGGTGATCAACTCGCTGGACTTCATCGCGTTCCTGAACGCGTACACGGCGGGCTGCCCGTGACGCGGGCCTGACCGGCAACGCCCCACACGCGGCGCGCCCCGCCGCGATACGCCCCCGGCCGTGCGCGGGGGCGTTTTTCGTGCGCCGGGGCCGGCGTCGGTCAGCGGGCGGAGCCGACGAGTTGGGCGTTGTTGGGGAAGCGTTCGAGGGCGGCGAGGAGTTGCTCGACCTGCTGGGGGGGGGGCATGCTCATGAGTCGCCTGCGCAGTGCGGTGATGGTGGCGAGTTCCTGCTCGTCCATGAGCAGGTGCTCCTTGCGGGTGCCGCTGGCGGCGAGGTTGATGGCGGGGAAGAGGCGTTTCTCGGCGATCTTGCGGTCGAGGATGAGTTCCATGTTGCCGGTGCCCTTGAACTCCTCGAAGATGACCTGGTCGCCCTGGGAGCCGGTGTCGACGAGGCAGGTGGCGAGCATGGTGAGGCTGCCGGCCTCCTCGGTGTTGCGTGCGGAGCCGAAGATCTGCTTGGGGACTTCGAGGGCGCGGCTGTCGATGCCGCCGGTCATGGTGCGCCCGCTGCTGGCGTGCTTGCGTGAGCGGTTGAAGGCGCGCCCGACGCGGGTGAGCGAGTCGAGCATGACGACGACGTGCTTGCCGGCCTCGACCATGCGCTTGCATCGTTCGACGCAGGTGATGCAGACCTCGACGTGGCGTTCGACGTCGTGGTCGTTGCTGGAGGCGATGAGGCGGACACGGTCGCCCCAAGGGCGCGGGTCGGGTTCGCCGGGGTGCGCGTCGCCGTTCGGGCCGGGTTGCCCGTTGGTGCGTGCGGTTGCGGCGGGGCCGAGGAAGGTGCGTCGGAAGTCAGTGACTTCCTCGGGGCGTTCGTCGACGAGGAGGAGGAAGACGTAGGTGTCGGGGTGGTTGCGGAGGATGGACTCGGCGATGTTCTTGAGGAGGGTGGTCTTGCCGGCCTTGGGGGGCGAGACGATGAGGCCGCGCTGGCCGCGGCCGATGGGGCAGAAGAGGTCGATGAGTCGGCAGGCGGCGGGGCAGCCGGGGTATTCGAGCGTGAGGCGGGGCTGGGGGTCGATGGAGGTGAGTTCGTCGAAGGGCTTGCACTCGCGGTAGCGGTCGGGGTCGAGTCCCTCGATGGCGAGGAACCGCTCGACGACGGGTCGTGCGTGGCGTGGCGTGCCGGGCCTGCCGCGGCGTCGCCTGCGTGGTTTGCGTTCGACGACTTCGACGGTGACTTCGAGTCCTGAGCGCAGGGGCAACTGGTCCCCGAAGTTGACGGGAACGAAAGGATCGTCCGCGCTCTCGACGATTGTCGCGCCGGCCATCTGCCGTACACGACCTTCCGAGCGCTGCGGCCACTCAAGGATGCCGGTCAGCGTCTTCATCCAGACCCGGTTGTCTTCATCCCGGCGCGGGCCGCGGGGTGAACGCCCCCGACCCAGGCCGCGGGCGGCTTTCCCTCCGATCGGCGCCGCCCGCACCAGCTTTGAATGAGAGCCTTGCGGGCGGGTGAAGTCAAGCGTGGGCGGAGGAGGCCGCTCTGGGAGGATCGGGCGGACAGGGGTTGGGGCTTGAGGGGAGGGTCGAGAGCGGTTCGCATAGGATGCGTGCGAGGCGGCTCGGTGGGTGCGTGGGGCGTGCATCGGGTTCGCCGTCGCCGATCGTGGTTGTTCCTCGCGGCCTCCATCCATGCACGTGATCCAGGGCATCCCGGTCTCTCCAGGCGTCGTGGTGGCTCGTGCGTTCGTGCTCGGTGACGACCGGGTGTGGGTGCCGCGGCGGTCGATCGCGCCGGAGGCGGTGGAGGCGGAGCGGGCGCGTTTCGACCGTGCGCTCGTGGACGCGGTCGCGGATCTGGACCGTGTGCACGCGGAGGCGGAGCGTGAGATGGGGTCGGAGGCGGCGAAGGTTTTTCTGTTTCACAAGGGGATGCTGCGGGACCGGAGTCTGATCGACCCGATCCGGGCGATGATCGCGTCGGAGCGGGTGAACGCGGAGCACGCGGTGACGGCGGTGTTCGACGATCTTGCGGCGCAGTTCCGGAAGAAGACCGATTCGGCGTTCACGACGAAGGCGGATGACATCCGTGACCTTGCGAACCGGCTGCTGACGTGCCTGGTGGGGCAGCGGCGCTCGCGGCTTGACGAGATCACGGAGCCGACGGTGGTGATCGCGCGCGACCTGACGCCCTCGCAGGCGGCGTCGTTCAACCGGCGGACGGTGGTGGGGTTTGCGACGGACTCGGGGGGTCGGACGAGCCACACGGCGATCGTGGCGAACGGGCTTGGGCTGCCGGCGGTGGTGGGGTGCCACAACGCGACGTCGCTGGCGTCGGACGGCGAGCGTGTGGTGCTGGACGGGGACCGGGGCGTGGTGATTCTGGACCCGGACGAGGAGCAGTTGGGCAAGTACGAGGGGTACGCGGAGCAGCACCGGCTGGCGGAGTTGTCGCTGGCGGAGTTGGCGGACCAGCCTTCGGTGACGCGAGACGGGACGCCGGTGGAGTTGCTCGGGAACATCGAGTTCCCGGAGGAAGTGTCGGCGGTGCTGTCGCACGGGGGGACGGGGGTGGGGCTGTACCGGACGGAGTTTTTGTTTCTGGCGGCGAACCGTGAGCCGAGCGAGGAGGACCACTTCGAGGCGTACCGGACGGCGATCGAGTTACTCGGGGGCCGGCCCCTGACGATCCGGACGGTGGACCTCGGTGCGGACAAGTACACGCAGGCGCGTGCGGAGGTTCCGGAGCGGAACCCCGCGCTGGGTCTTCGGTCGATCCGGTACTGCCTTGCGGACCGGGCGATGTTCAAGCGTCAGTTGCGGGCGATCCTGCGGGCGAGCGCGCTGGGACCGGTGAAGATCATGTTCCCGCTGATCACGTCGATCGGGGAGTTGCGGCACGCGAGGCTGATTTTGCGCGACGTGATGGAGGACCTGGCGGAGGAGGGGGTGGAGTTCGACCGTTCGGTGCCGGTGGGGATGATGGTGGAGTTGCCCTCGGCGGCGTTGCAGGCGGCGGCGTTCGCGCGGGAGGTGGATTTTTTCTCAATCGGGACGAATGACCTCGTGCAGTACACGCTGGCGGTCGATCGAACCAATGAGCGGGTGGCGGGGCTGTACCAGCCTTGGCACCCTGCGGTGGTGATGCTGATCCGGCAGGTGTCCCGGTCGGCCCGGAAGGCGGGCATCCCGGTGTCGTGCTGCGGGGAGGCGGCGGGGGAGCAGGCCTACGCGATGTTGCTGCTGGGGCTGGGACTGCGTACCCTTTCGGTGACGAGCGGCTCGATCCCGCAGGTGAAGCGGCTCGTGCGATCGGTCACGATTCAGGAGTGCGAGCGAGTGGCGCGAAAGGCGCTGACGTTCGATTCGGACGTAGAGGTTTCCGCGTATGTGCGGGAGCACGTCCGCAAGATTGTCCCGGAGGCCTCCGGCGGTCGTTCCGTCGGGGGGGGGTAGGCGAAGCCCGACGAGGCGAGCGCCCCCGCGGCCGAAGGGTGAAGACGAAGAGGCGTGACGCCACCCGGCGTCGTGCCCGACAGACGAAGCCCCCGGCAGGCTCGCGGCGTGACGCCGCCGGCCGCGTCGGGTCGGCGCCCCGGCCGGCGCGAGGGCGGAAGCCCGCACGCCACCGGCCGGGACAACGGGACTCGAGGCGTGCGCTCCGTGCGGGCGCGGCGCGCGAGCCCCGACCGGCCGCCCGTGTTGTTTCGGGCGGGCGTTCGTCCTCCTCGGGGACGGCGTCGCGCGGCGTTCAGGCCGGCGAGCCAGAAGATGCCATCGACACGAATGCTGATCAACTACGTCCCCGGCGAGGAGTGCCGGGTGGCGATCGTGGAGGACGGGAAACTCGAGGAGTTCCACGCGGAGCGCGTGGACGCCGTCAGCCGGGTGAACAACATCTACGTCGGGAAAGTGACGAACGTCGAGGCCGGGATCCAGGCGGCGTTCGTGGACTTCGGCGTGGAGGAGAACGGGTTCCTGCACGTCTCGGACCTGCACCCGCGGTACTTCCCGGGCGAGGAGGACGCGACGGAGCAGGTCGGGAAGAAGACGCCGCGGCGCGAACGCCCCCCCCTTCAGGAGTGCCTGAAGCGTGGTCAGGAGGTGATCGTGCAGGTGCTGAAGGAGGGCGTGGGGACGAAGGGTCCGACGCTGACGGGGTACCTTTCGATCCCCGGGCGGTACCTGGTGATGATGCCGCTGATGGACAAGGTGGGGGTGTCACGGAAGGTGGAGGACGAGGAGCAGCGTGCGAAGATGCGCGAGATCCTCGACCAGTTGGAACTGCCGGACGGGTTCGGGTTCATCCTGCGGACGGCGGGGTTCGAGCGCACCAAGGCGGAACTGAAGCGCGACCTGGCGTACCTGCTGCGGCTGTGGAAGGACATGGAGCAGCGGCTGAAGCAGGGGAAGAAGCCTCGGCTGCTCTATTCGGAGAGCGACCTGCTGGTGCGTGCGCTGCGCGACTTCGTGACGAACGACGTGAGCGAGATCGTGATCGACGACGAGGGCGCGCTGAAGCGGGCGAGCCGGTTCATGAAGATCGTCGCGCCGCGTTCGAGCGTGAAGTTGCAGCAGTACACGGGCAGGCGACCGCTGTTCCACGCGTTCGGGGTGGAGCAGCAGATCTCGAACATGCACGCGCGCGAGGTGCCGCTGCCCTCGGGCGGTCGGCTGGTGATCGACGAGACGGAGGCGGTGGTCGCGATCGACGTGAACAGCGGGAAAAGCCGCTCGGCGCGCGACGCGGAGACGAACGCGTACCGGACGAACCTGGAGGCGGCGGACGAGATCTGCCGTCAGATCCGGCTGCGCGACCTGGGCGGGATCGTGATCAACGACCTGATCGACATGCGTGCGTCGAAGCACCGCAAGGCGATCGAGCAGCGGTACCGCGAGCGTCTGAAGCGGGACCGGGCCAAGAGTACGATCCTGCCGATCTCGGGGTTCGGCATCCTGGAGATGACGCGGCAGCGGATGCGCGGGAGCCACGAGAGCGTCCACTTCCACGAGTGCCCGACGTGCCACGGTCGGGGGCTGGTGCAGCGTCCCGCGTCGGTGGCGTCGGACGCGCTGCGGGAGTTGGCCGCGCTGCTGGAGTATGAGCAGGTGTCGCGGGTGGAGTTGGTGGTGAGTCCGCGTGTGGCGGGGGAGTTGCTGTCGAACAAGCGACGGAGTCTGTCGCGGGTGGAGCGTCGGAGCGGGAAGCACGCGGACGTTCGTGTGAGCGAGACGCTGCCGGTGGACCGGTTCTCGCTGTACGCGTACGACAAGTCCGGTGCGGACATCGACGTTTCGCGTCTGCCCGCGCCGAAGGCCCCCGAGTCCGAGTTGAGGCCGTGGGAAGACGCGCCGGGCGACGAGGCGTGGGCGCTCGACCCCGGCGAGGTGCCCCCCCCCGAGGCGGAGGCCGAGGAGGAGGAGCACGCGGCCGAGCCGGAGCCGATGCCGCACCCGATCGAGATGGAGGAGCCGGAGGAGGGCGGGGAGAGCGCGGGCGAGGATGGCGGGAAGAAGAAGCGTCGCCGTCGTCGTCGCCGCCGCAAGGGCGCGGGCGATGGAGCGGAGGGCGCGCCGGCGGATGGCGGGGAGGTGTCCTCGGCGGGGGAGCCGGCGGGGGA
>DAOMNQ010000074.1:12827-13742 GCA_035443945.1 Phycisphaerales bacterium
GACGAGGGTGGACCGGGCGAGGGCGACGAGGGGGGGGGCAAGAAGAAGCGTCGTCGCCGTCGTCGCCGTCGCAAGGGTGCGGGAGAGGGCGCGGGCGAGCCTTCCGTTGCGGGGGCATCGTCCGAGTCGGGGCCGGTGCGTGAGTCCGATGAGGGCGCGCGGGCCGCGGACGAGGGCGACGCCCCGGACGACGGGCAGTCGGAGGAAGGCGCGGCGTCGGGGGAGACGGGGCTGAAGAAGAAGCGTCGTCGTCGTCGTCGTCGGCGCGGTGGGGGCGGGGCTGTGGAGGGCGGGAGCGACGGCGAGCGCGGCGGTGGTGCAGCGCGGGCTGATTCGTCGAGCGCGCCGGTGAGTGCGCCGGCGGCCTCGCCGAACGGGCAGGCCGCGCCGAAGCCGCAACCGCGGACGCTGTATGCTGCGTCGCGTCGTCGGCTGCTGCCGAGCGAGAAGGCGCGTCTGAAGCCGAAGGAGGAGTGACGCGGGGATGGCCGGGCAGGGCGCGACATCGGAACGTGAGATGCGCGGCGTGCGCCGGCTGATCGTGCTCGGCTCGACGGGTTCGATCGGGACGCAGGCGCTGGAGGTCGTGCGGCACCTGAACGGGCTGCACGGGGCCGGTGCGTCGCCGGTGCGGTACGAGGTTGTCGGGCTGTGCGCGGGGCGGAACTCGGGGCTGCTGGCGGATCAGGCGCGCGCGTTCGGGGTGCGAGAGTGCGCGTTGTCGGAGGGGAGGGGGATCGAGGGCGTGCGGTGCCGCGTGGGGCCCGGGGCGGCCGAGGCGCTGGTGCGCGAGGTCGAGGCGGACCTGGTGCTGGCGGCGATCGTGGGCGTGGCGGGGCTGCCGGCGACGCTGGCCGCCGTGGAACTCGGGCGCGACGTCGCGCTGGCGAACAAGGAGACGCTGGTTGCGGCGGG
>DAOMNQ010000075.1:0-387 GCA_035443945.1 Phycisphaerales bacterium
GGCACGGCGGCGGAGCATTCAGCGGCAAGGACCCCACCAAGGTCGATCGCTCCGCGGCCTACATGGCCCGCTACATCGCCAAGAACCTCGTCGCCGCGGAACTGGCCGACATCTGCGAGGTGCAACTCGCCTACGCCATCGGCGTCGCCGATCCGGTGAGCGTCCACGTCGATTGCTTCGGCACCGAGCGGGCGGACACGGCCAGGCTCGCCGGGGCTGTGCGCGAGGTCTTCCAACTCACGCCCCGGGGCATCATCGAGTCGCTCGGCCTGCGCAAGCCGATCTACCGCCCGACCGCCCGGCACGGGCACTTCGGCCGCCAGCCGCAGGGAGACCTCTTCACGTGGGAGCGCACGGACAAGGTCGATGCGCTGAAGAAGGCCGCGA
>DAOMNQ010000075.1:443-10115 GCA_035443945.1 Phycisphaerales bacterium
CGCCCGATCAGCCCGAGCGTCTCGCCGAGGCCCGGGCTGACGGTCGAGCCGCTGACGGCCACGCGGAGCGGCTGGGCGAGTTTGCCCATGCCGAGCGAGCGCCTCTCGCAGAACGCCTTGGCCGCCGCGTCGATCGCGTCGGGCGTAAAGTCGGCCAGCGAAACGAGCGCGGGCAGGAAGTCGCGTAGCACGTCGAGGCCGCGCGGGTCGCCTTTGCGGAGGGTCTTCTCCACGGCCTTCTCGTCAAACTCGACGGCGTCGTCGGAAATGAGGGCGAAGGCGATCGGCTCGCGGCACTGGCCCAGCGTGCGGATACGCGGCTGGACGGCATGGGCCGCGAGCGCGAAGCGGTCGCCGAGGATCGCGGGCAGATCGGGGTCGTAGCGATCGCACCACTCGCGCCAGCGACGGTCGAACTCGGCCGGGGCGAGCGCGGCGATGGCGGCCTGGTTGAACGCGAGCAGTTTGTCGCGGTCGAACTTCGCGTTGGACCTGCCGATGCGGTCGAGCGAGAAGTGCTCGGCGAGGAAGGCCATGTCGAAGCGTTCCAGGTCGGTGCCGTCGGGGTTCTTCAGGCCGGGGTTCCAGCCGAGCAGGGCGAGGTAGTTGCAGAGTGTCTCCGGCAGGTAGCCCGAGCGGCGGAAGTCCTCGACGTCGATTTCGGGCAGGGAGAGGTTGAGTTCGCGGGCGAGAGCGAGCAGGGCATCGGTGGGGAGTTGGCGTGTCTTGTCTCGGAACCACTCGATTAGAGAGCGAGTTGCAGCAATGAGCGAAGCCCGAGTGGCAGGGTCGGCCGTCACACTCGCGGCCAACTCCTCGGCGTTGATTTGCTTGAGTTCGACATGCGTGCCAGCCATGAACAGATCGTCTACTTCGAGTTGAAGTTTGTAGTCCTCGTCTTCAGTCATTGAGACTGAGCGAGACAGCATGAAGTACACGGCCTTTGCCCAGTTTCGTTGGAACAAACACTCTTGGCGAACATGCTTGTCCTTGTCGCGCTTGGACATCTTCGACCCGTCCGGGTTGAAGATCAGCGGCATGTGCGCGTAGACGGGCGTGCGGAAGCCGAGGGCACGCTGGAGCGCGACGTGGCGGGGCGTGTTGTTCAGGTGCTCCTGGCCGCGGAGCACGTGGGTCACGCCCATCAACTCGTCGTCCACCACCACGGCGAAGTGGTACGTCGGGAACCCGTCCGCCTTGCGGAGCACGAAATCGTCGAGGTGCTCCTCGGTGAAGTCGATCTCGCCGAGCACGGCGTCGGTCACGCGCACCGGCTCGTCGGGCATCCGGAACCGCACGACGCACGCTTCGCCGGCCATGTAGCGGCGAAGGCAAGCGTCGCGGTCGTAGTCCGGCGCGCGGCGGTAGCGGAAGGTGGCCTTGCGTGCGGCGGCCTCGCGGCGCAGGGCGTCGAGTTCCTCGGCGGTGTCAAACGCCGGGTAGGCGAGGTCGCGCTCGATCAGGGCCTCAAGGTGGCGGTTGTAGACGTCGAGCCGCCGGGCCTGGAAGAAGGGACCGACGTGGCGGGGGTCGCCGCCGATTGGGGACGCATCCAATTCCGCCGCGGAGTGGCGGGGTACCCCAGCCGCCGCGGAGTGGGGGGGTGCCCAGGTCGGCCCCTCGTCCCAGTGAATGCCCAGCCAGGCGAGGTCTTCGAGAATGCCCCGCGCGGCATCCTCGGACGACCGCTTCTGATCGGTGTCCTCGATGCGGAGGATGAACCGCCCCCCGTGCCTCCGGGCGTAGGCCCAGCAGAAGAGCGCGGTGCGCGCCCCGCCGACGTGGAGGTGGCCGGTCGGTGAGGGGGCGAAGCGTGTGATGACGGGAGGCATGGGGGGTACGGTAGTCCTCATTGGTGAGAAGGGGGCTGCTCGCGGGGCCGTGGCCGGTCGTGGTGATGGGAAGTGGGGGGCAGGAATCGGTCGGCCGCGGCACGACGGCGGTGGTTACGGGATACCTATGCGTTGCCTTCTTGACAACGTGCGTGAGGTCCCTGAGAGCAATCCTCCGGCCTTTCAGGTGCGCCGGTTTGCCCGCTCCCTCCGAGTGGGAAGCGCTGAAGCCGGGTGCCTGCCAGGCCACCGACGAAGAAATCGCTGCAGGCGCCGAAATGCCGCCGCGTCCGCCGGAGTGACGTTAGCGAGCATTCGCCGCGGTAGGTGGGCGCGGTAGATCGAGCAGCACTACGAGGTGCGCTAAGGCTTCGACTCAGTGGCTCTTCTTTGCCTTCTTCCGGGGCTCGCGTCCGCGCGCGGCCCTGAACTCGTTCACCTGAAGCACCGTCTTTGCTACCTGAACACCCGTGACGACCACTCGTGAACCCTTTGCGGCGTACCTCACCGCCTTCTGAAGGAGGTCGCCCTCAGCCTTGAGACGCAGGTCGGTGCCGTCCTCCGTTTCAAGCTTAATGACCGGGTTCTCCTGATCCTTCGTGTTGATGAAGAACACCCGCCCATACAGCTTCCTGGGCTTATTCGTGGACACGAAACCTGCGCCGGTGCCGTCTGCCATCGCCGTCCTGCGCATCTCCAGTCGCTTCTCCTTGCCAGAACGCATAGTGGTCAAGCCGACCAATCGAACTCGCTCGCCATCTGGAGCCAAACGGGAAGCGAGCTGGATGAAATTGTCGTAGTACTGCTTGTCCGGAATAGCCTGGTTGAGCGCGGTGAAGTCCTCTCGGTCGTACATCTCGAGTCGATCGACCACGAGGTTCAGGACTTGGGCGGATTCCGCAAACTGAAACTCGGCCTGTTCCTTGCTGTCAGCAACTCGCAGTGAGACAGCGTAACTCGCGGCACGAGGGAGGGACAGATAGAGCTTCAGGGAGCGCTCGATGTGCTGAGTGGGAGGCCCCTGCTCCCGGTACTTGATCTTGCGCTCGCTCTCAGAGGTCCGCTGCACGAGCCGTTCGATCGTGTTGACTCGACTCGTGAACTCGTCAGCCTCTGCCATGCCCGGCGCAATTGCGCTTCCAACGAGCACGAGTTGCGCGTCGTTGCTCTGGAGTGCCACGCCACGCAGGTCGAGATGGCGGTGGAAGCCGATCTCCTCAAACACACCTCGCAGTTCCTCGGCGAGCTCCTCAGGTGGATCACCTGCGAGTGCCGTGCCGATCAACTGCTCTGCAAGCCTGAGCTGGCCAGCATCGACAGCAAGGTGGGCTGCGCTCTTTAGCAGAATTGTTCGGGTGGGCTCGGGAACCGCCGCCTTGACCGCGAGCCATGCGGCCTGCTCCTCCTTCTTCAGAGCTTCGGCGAGATGCTTTTTGGCCGCGTCTGCTCTTCCATGCGAACGTGCAATCATCGCCTTTTCGGCGAGATCCATCGCTTCGGAATGGAGGGAGCGCAGGTCCATCATCTTTTCTTGAACACACTCTTGGGCTGTCCGAACTCTACAACCGCGACGTATGCCGGCAGTGTGCCCTTGGAAGCATCCGTTTGCTTCAGCTTCGCCTTCAGTCGCCCGTCTACCGCGCCGGCATTATCAACGATGGCAGATACCTCCAACCGAGCTGCCGCTTGGAACAAAGGCTCCTCCCCCTTGCCAAGCCAGTAGTCGATCCCAGTTCTCTTTGCGCTTCGTTCGGTGACCCTCAGATCAGTGAGTTCTTCCACCAACAGGAAGGCGATGCCATAGGCCCCTTGTTCGGCAGCCTCGGGAAGATCGTTGTGGGTGCGCTTCGCATTGCCGTGGAGCGCAGGCCAGATCACGGTGTACTGGCTCGTCCGCACAGCTGCCACGGCCATGGCCACTCCGGTCTTGTGTTCGTTGTGTTCCAGCACCACGGCGGCGGCTTCGGCCGTGTATTTGCCCATCGCGGGCGTTATGCCAGGGGGGCTACCACCCGTAAGTCTGCCGAGGTCGAGTTGACGGACTTTCTTGGCCAAGGAGGGATAGGCTAACAGAGACGACGTTTCCCGACTATGCCGGGGATGGCGGTTCGCGGTTGCTCGGCCCGTGATGGGCCGCTGGGGAGCGGTCATCGGCTAGGATATGGCGCAGGTTCCGCGCTCTTCAGCCGCGAAAGGGGGAGCAACCGCCTTGGCGCGGCCGGGAACCGCGATCGGACGTTGGCGCAAGGCTCTCAACCCCTCGCGCGGAGCGGCCGGTGACGGCCCGGCGTCCGCGTTTGACGGCCCGACAGCCGCTGTCGAGCCACCGATTGTCGCATTCGGTGGCTCGGACGGCGCGTTCTGCGGCTCGAAGGCCGCGTTCGACGGCACGGACTCCGCAACCGACGCCCCGGCGACGGCGGCCGACGGCTCAATCACGGCGTTCGACGGCTCGCGGATGCTCGAAGGTCGGGGTCCGGCGGCCGTGGCTCGGGCCGCGACCGGGGGATCGTGGGGGATCGTGGGGGTATCGCGGACCTCGCCCGGTCGCGCGTGCCATGCCGTCTGGAACGCCCACTCAAGCTGCCGCGGGATGCCCGCTGACGGCCTCTTTCCGCCCTGTTCGGGCATCGGCTAGACTGGATTCGCACCCGATCCGCTGAGCCGGAGGCCCGAGGCGGGGGCTTGGCGGGAGCGAGCGGATCCGGGGATGGTCTGGCGTGCGGCCGGGTGGCCGTGCGCGTCCTTGTAGCGATTCCTCGTCCCCGTCGGGGCGAGGGCGGGAGGTTCGTCCCTATGGCTGTACGCAACGCTGCCGACATCCGGAACGTGTGTCTCGTTGGTCACGGCGGGAGCGGGAAGACGCTGCTCACCGAGCGGCTGCTCTTCACCGCCGGCGCCCTGACCCGGATGGGCAGCGTTGAGGACGGCTCAACCGCGAGCGACTGGACCGACGACGAGAAGAAGCACAAGCACTCGCTTCGTCCGACCGTGCTCCACTTCGACCACGAGGGCCACACCGTCAATCTGATCGACACCCCGGGCACGCTGGACTTTCTCGGGCACGCCATCGCGTCGCTGCCGGCGGCCGAGACGGTCGTGGTCGTGATCGACGCCCACAAGGGGATCGAGACCGCGACGCGGCGGCTGATGACCGTCGCGCGCGAGCGCAACCTGCCGCGCATGATCGTGGTGAACAAGATCGATGAAACGCAGGCCGATCTCGAAGCGTTGACCGATCGCATCCGCGAGGTCTTCGGCGGCGAGTGCGTGCCGATCAATCTGCCGGCCGAGGGGCGCGCGTCGGTCATCAACGTCTTCGAGGACGACCACGCCGACGGCAAGCCCGAGTTCTCCGGCCTGGAAGAGGCGCACACGCGGATCGTGGAACAGGTCGTCGAGGTCGATGAGGACCTGATGGCGGAGTACCTGGAGAAAGGGGCGGACGGCCTCGACAAGGAGAAGATCTCCGCCGCGTTCAGGCAGGCGCTGCGCGAGGGGCACCTCGTGCCGATCTGCTACGCGAGCGCGAAGGGCGGGGCGGGGGCGAAGGAACTGCTGCACGTCTTCGCGTCGCTGCTGCCCAGCCCGGTGGAGGGGAACCCGCGGCCGTTCCTGACGCCGGACGGGACCGAGGTCCGCCCGGAGCCGGACCCCGAGAAGCCGCTGATCGCGCACGTCTTCACGGTGGCGAGCGATCCGTTCGTGGGGCGGCTCGGGTTCTTCAAGATGCACCAGGGGACGATCAGGCCCAAGGCGGAGTTGTTCATCGACGACGGCCGCCGGGCGGTGCGCATCGGCCACCTGCTCCGGCCGCAGGGCAAGGACAACCAGGAAGTGGAAGCGCTCGGCCCCGGCGAGATCGGGGTCGTGGCGAAGGTGGACGAGGTGCAGTTCAACTGCGTGCTGCACGCCGGTCAGTACGCCGAGGGCCTGCGGCTGCGCCCGCTGCCGCTGCCCAAGCCCATGTACGGCCTTGCGGTCACGCTGAAGAACCACAAGGACGAGACGAAGTTCGGGCCCGCGGTGGCCAAGTTGGAGGCCGAGGACCCGTGCTTCAAGGTGGAGCGCGTGGCCGCCACGAAACAGACCGTGATGCGCGGCCTGGGGGAACTGCACCTGCGCGTCGTGCTGGAGAAACTCAAGAGCCAGTACAACATCGAACTGGAGACCGCCACGCCCAAGGTGGCGTACAAGGAGACGATCAGCGCGAAGGCGGACGGCCACCACCGCCACAAGAAGCAGACCGGCGGCGCGGGCCAGTTCGGCGAGGTCTACCTCCGCGTCGAGCCGCTCCCGCAGGACCACGCCGAGGGCTTCGAGTTCGTGAACGCGACGGTCGGCGGCAGCATCCCCCGCCAGTTCATGCCCGCGATCGAGAAGGGCGTGCGAAAGGTGCTCGGCGACGGCGCGATCGCCGGCTACCCCATGACCGGCATCAAGGTCGAGGTCTACGACGGCAAGTACCACGCCGTGGACTCGAAGGAAGTCGCCTTCATCACCGCCGGCAAGCGGGCGTTCATCGACGCCGTGCAGAAGGCCAGGCCCGCCCTGCTCGAGCCGTTCGTTGAACTGGAAGTGACCGCGCCGAGCCAGTACATGGGCGACCTGACGGGCGACCTCTCGACCAAGCGGGGGCGCGTCGTTGATACCGGCATGGTCGGCGCGGACATCTGCGTCATTCGGGCGATCGTGCCGCTGAGCGAACTCCAGAACTACTCCAACGAACTCAAGAGCATCACCGGCGGGGCGGGGTCGTACACCATGGACTACTCGCACGACGAGCAGACCCCCCCGCACGTCATGCAGGAAGTCGTGGCGGCCTACAAGCCGCACGCGGAAGAGGACTGAACGACGACGGGGCCTGGAGTGGCCCCGTCCCAAAGGCAGCAGGGGTCGCAAGCCCCGGCACGTCGAAATGGAGGTGGCGGCATGAGCGCTCGTGGCATGAATCCCGCGGTGGTGGTGGTGGCCCTGCTGCTCGCGGCGGGACTCATCACCGTCTTCATCATCAAGGGCGGCGGCGGGCCGAAGCAGGCGACCGGCGAGTCGCCCTCGCTCCCGGCGATCGAGCGGCCGGGCATCCAGCCGATGCCTTCGCCTCAGCCCATCGCGTACGAGGCGCCAGAGGAACCCGCCCCCGAGGACAGGCCGTCGGGAGAGATGGTTCCGGTTGAGGTCTCGGTCGCCACAGTGCTTCCTGCGCTGATCTCCGCCGCGGCCGATGGCGACACCGACCGCGTGCGCGCGCTCATCGACGGCGGAGAGGCCGTCGATCAACGCGACGACAACGGGCGGACGGCACTGATCGCCTCCGCGGCCGGGGGGCACATGGAGACCGTCTTCGCCCTTCTCGACGCCGGGGCGGACCCGATGGCCAAGGACGACCGCGGCCTCTCCGCCCGCGATCACGCCATCGCCAGGGCCGATGAGGCAGGGCTGCGGCTGGCCAAGGTGCTCGAGGGGGCGATCGCGGCGGTCGTCGGGGCTGCGACGGACCAGACCAAGTAGCCCACCCCCGATAGCCAAAAGCGGACGTGGACAAGGCAGCGAGCCGAGGTAGAGTCTCGCATGGACCGGATCGGCCCCATCAGCGTGCCCGCGGAGGTCTTCCGGGCCTACGGCTCGGGGGCAAGGCCGACCGCCCTCGCAGGGTCGGTCGAGGTTCGTGCCATGCGGACGGTTGACGCGTTCGAGCCGACAGCACGCACGCAGGGCGCCTCGCGACTGGTCGCTGGGGCGGTCCCGGGCGGGGTCGAGTTCGCGGGCCAACTGAGCAGGCCGGTGTCGGCGGCCGTTCCGATGTACCGCCACCCGGCCGACCGGAACATGGCGGCCACGGGCGTCTCGCTCGGTCGCATCATCGATGCACAGGGTTGATTGCGATCGACTTCACGTGGCGGGGCTATCGTGCGCCCGTGACCATCACTCCATCCGCTCCGCGCCGTTCCGCCTCGCTCCCCGCTCCGTCGGCGCACGCGAAGCACTGGATGCTCGACCCGAGCGTGGTCTTCCTGAACCACGGCTCGTACGGGGCGTGCCCGATCCCCGTGCTCGAAGCCCAGCGACGCTACCGCGACATGATGGAGCGCGAGCCGGTGCGGTTCTTCATGCTCCAGCAGGAGGGACTGATGGACCTGGCGCGCGAGGCCGTCGCGTCGCTCGTCAACTGCGACGTGGAGGGGATCGGCTTCGCGCCGAACGTCACGCAGGCCGTCGCTTCGGTGATCGAACTCTCCGGTCTGGGCGAGGGCGATGAGGCGCTCGCCAACGACCACGAGTACTCGGCGTGCCTGAGCACCTTCCAGCGGTACGCGCGGCGGACTGGCGCCCGGCTCGTCAAGGCGACCGTGCCCTTTCCCGCGGCCGGCGAGGACGAGGTCTTCGACGCGATCATGTCCCGCGTGACCGACCGCACCCGCCTCGCCCTCATCAGCCACATCACCAGCCCGACGGCGATGGTCTTCGCGGTCGCCCGGCTGACGTCCGCGCTCAAGGCCCGCGGCGTCGAAGTGCTCATCGACGGTGCACACGCGCCGGGCCAGGTGCCCGTCGATGTCGGCGCGATCGCCCCGACGTACTACACAGCGAACCTCCACAAGTGGCCCTCGTGCCCGAAGGGGACGGCCTTCCTCTGGGTCGCGCCGGAGCGGCGCGAGGGCTTCGAGCCGCTCGCCCTCTCGTCGCGGGCGCACCTGAATCGCACGGACCGCGACCGCTTCCGGTGCTTGTTCGATTACGTCGGCACCGACGACTACACCGGCTTCGCGGCTGTCCCCGATGCCATGCTCTTCATGGCCTCGCTCGAACGGAGTTGGGACGCGCTGATGGCCCGCAACCACGCCCTCGCGCTGGCGGGTCGGCGTGTGCTGTGCGAGTCGCTCGGCACGGAACCGGCCGTGCCCGAGCACATGCTCGGCGCCATGGCGACCGTCGTCGTTCCGGGCGTCGGCCTGCCCTCGGGCGGCACCGCGCCGGGCCGCTACGAAGACCCGCTGCAGGAGCGGCTGGTCGAGCGGCACGGCATTCAGGTTCCGGTCTGGAGCCTGCCGTCGGCGGGGCTTCGCCTCCTGCGCATCAGTGCGCAGGCCTACAACTCGATCGAGCAGTACGAATACCTCGCCAACGCACTGAGGCAGGAGATCGCGTCAGAGCGGAGGGCTTGACGAATCAGTCGCGGTCGCGCCGAGTGCCAGGCCACCGTGCGAGTCTCGCCGCGACCAGGCGGGTCGGCGTTCGCCAGGCGAGCGCCATGATCCCTCCCCCGAGCACGAGCATGAAGAACGTCAGCGCGATCTGCGCGAGGCGGGGGTCCTCGAGATGGTCGTCGGCACGGCCGAAGGCACGCGCGTAGCACAGCGCGAGGTAGATCAGCCCCGTGGCGAGGAACGGCTTCCACTGACGCGGCACGCTGGCCAGGATGAAGGCGACCGAGGCCGCGGCCAGTCCAATCAGCCACGGCAGCCAGACACCGAACCCGTCGTAGTACTCGAGGGCCAGCAGTCCGCCGAGAAAGTGCGTCGGGATCGCCCATCGCAGCATGTTGCCCAGGCGCACCCGCAGCGGCGAGCGTACCCGGTCGAGCATGAAGGCGACCAGCGACAGGACCGCACCATTGACGATGAACGCCAGTGCCTTCCATCGCTCGGGAACGGACCATTCTTCCGGATCGATCGGCACGAAGAAGTAGCGCTCCGGCGCGTTCCACGCGGCGACGCCCAGCCCGACGCCGACGAGCAGGATCGCCGCCGTGAGGATCGGCCACGCGTCGCGCCGTCGCTGGTTCGAGATGCCGAGGGTGCGGCCGAGGAGTTCCTCACGGCGATTCAACACAAGCCCG
>DAOMNQ010000075.1:10151-13601 GCA_035443945.1 Phycisphaerales bacterium
ACCGCCAGCAACGCCATCCACGCTCCGATCTCGGCATCCACGACGCGTTCGTACGCTTCGTAGCGGCCCAGGCAGAGCCACGCCGACGCCCACGCCGACGAAGCGGCGAGCACGCCCAGCAGCACGAACGCCGACGACGCCGTGACGAAACGCAGCGCCAGCACCGACGCGAGCCACGCCGACGAGATGGCGAGCAACTGCCTGTTCAGCAGCCCCGGCTCACCGAATGGCTCGGCATCGCCCATGCCCAGCCCTTCCGGCCCGCCCAGCCAGCCCGTTTCGCGGAACGTCACCGAGAGCGCGGCCGGAAGCACGAGCGCGGCCGTGATGAGGTAGCCCAGCGAAACCCGGCGCTGCTCCGTGCGATGGAGGAACGCTCCGGAGGCCGCGACCAAGGTGAGCGTCAGCCAGGGCACACCGATCCGGACAGGCGATGAGAGTTGGTCCCACGATTCGTACAGCCCGACCGTCATCGCCAGCACGACGAACCAGCCGCCGAGATAGAGCGCGACCTGCGAGAAAGTCAGCCTGCGGCTGTCGAGGATCCACGGCGACTCCGGGCGGGCCGCCGCGTGCAGACGGAAGACCAGGTCGTCCGCCTCCGTGCCGGAGATCATCCCGAGCCGGCGCCACTCCTCGGCGCGTTCCGTCGCCTGTCGAACCTGCTCTGCGAAGCGCGACTCGAGGAAACTCGGCCGGGCCGCGACCGTCTCGCCCGCGAGAAACCGCCGCAGGTCGGCGTGCAACTGCCCAGCGTCGGCGTAACGGCGCGCAGGCTCGCGCTCCAACGCAACCAGGCAGACGCGCTGGATCGCCTCCGGCGTCTCCGGGGCAATCTCCTGCGGCAGCGGGGGATGCTCCGTCTCCGCCATCCGCCGGACTTCCTCGGCGGTCGCGCCGCGGAAGGGCGGTCTGCCCGTGAGCAGTTCGAAGAGCATCACGCCGAGCGAGTAGACGTCGGAGTTCGGAGCGGGGCGTGAGGGGCTCCAGCGTTCCGGGGCCGCGTAGCCGGGCGTGCCTCCGCCGGGCGAGGTTCGATCATGTCCCTCCTCGTGCGAAGCGGCGAGGCCGAAGTCGACGATCACCGGCTCGCCGCGCTCGTCGACCAGCACGTTCGTCGGCTTGAGGTCGCCGTGCACAAGCCCGGCCGCGTGCAGCGAGGACACGGCATCGACAATCTTCGTGAAGACCACCAGCCGGGCGCGAAGGTCGAGATCGCGCGTGAAGGCACGGAGGTCGCTCCCGGTGATCCAGTCCATCACGATGAACGGAGTCGGCGCTTCGAGTGAGACCTCGTGCACGCGGCAGATGTTCGGGTGCCGCAGCCCGGCCATGGCGCGTGCCTCGGTAATGACGAGCCGGCGCGAGGTCTCGTCTCGCCCCGCCGTGTGGAGCAGTTTGATAGCGACCCGCCGACCGAGCACGCTGTCGGTCGCGGCGAAGACCCGCCCCATGCCGCCGGCCCCGGCCAGCCGCTCGAGGCGGTACCGTTGGCCGACAAGGGCTTGGGCTCCCTCCATGGAGTCGATGGTCGCGGGCGATGCGCCGATATCACCTGCCGCCGTCTGCGCGGTTGGGGCGTCGGGGTCGTGCCGGCGATGGCGGGACTGATCGCTCATCGTCGGTAGCGTACCCCAGCCGGGCGTTCGTGCGTGGGGGTGGGTCAGCCGCGTCCGGGCGCCGCGTGCTGCGCCTCCGACGCGCGTTGACGCCAGTGTTCGGCGCGTGCCGCGTGATCGGCCTCCGGTTCCGTCGCGTGCCAGGCCTCATACAGGTCGGCCAGCCGCAGGCACGCTCGCTCGCGCTGCTCCGGTGTCGAGTTGGACAGCCGGAGCACCCGCTCAAAGGCGTCGAGCAGGAGGGTCTCGGCCTGAGCGAAGCGAGCAAGTTTGATCAACTCCGCCGCATGGAGCGACTGTGCTGCGGGATAAAACGGGTGGCCGTGCATGCCCATCTGGTCGTAGATGATGACAAGCCTGCGGAACGCGTCCTCCGCCTCCGTGGCCAGATCCGCCCTGCTGAGAAGCAGGCCGAACTGGAACAACGCCTCGGCGAGGCCGGGCCCGACGCTGGCATCGATCGTGAACTCGTGGTTGCACGCCATGCGGTATGCCGCGATGGCCTCGTCATTGCGGCCAAGCGAGGCGAGGGCGCGAGCGCGAATAGCGCGGGTCCCAAGAGAGCCGGGGTGCGTGTCCCCGTACAGCCTGACCCGGCCGTCAACTGCCCGGTCGATGATCGACAATGCCTCGGCGGCTCTTCCCTGCCGCAGCACGACGTCGGCTAAGTTGTGGAGGAACGCGAGCACGTGCGGGTTGTCGTGAGCGGCGTGCGGCGCGGCGTTCTCGATGGCCTCGGCGATCCTGGCCTCGGCGTCGGGGAGCCGGCCCATCCGCAGATAGAGCATGCCGAGGTTGTTCAAGTGATTGGCGACGATCACTCCTGAGCCGTGGCCGGAATCCCTGAGCGTGTCGATGGCCTCGAGCCGCAGCCGCTCCGCTTCGCTCATGTTCCGTCGCAACTCGGCCAGTTCGGCGAACGCCTCGCCGATCTGCGCGATGCGCCAGTGCCGATCGCCGAATGTCGCTCGTCGGCGCTCCAGCGCGACGAGGTAGGTTTCCTCCGCCTCGTCGAGGCGGCCGAGTCTCGCGAGAACTGTGCCCAGATTCCGCTCCGTGAGCGCGAGCCGTGATGCGGTGCCGATCGGCAGTTCATCGAGGCGGGTCAACTGCGCGCGAAGGAGCGGTTCGACTTCCTCGAACCTGCCCAACGCGATGAGGGCCGCGCACGCCTGTGATTGCAGGTCCCATCGTACGACAGGATCGGCGTCTGGAGTCGCGATCGCCTCTTCGATCAGCGGTTCGAGCCGCGCCAGCGACAGATCGGCGCGGCCCATCTGGAGGTGCGCGGGGTTCGCGTGAATCGCAGTACGCCAGCGGGTGTCACGGTCAAAGTCGGTCCTGCCGGCCGCTTCATCGAAGACCGCATCGAAGACCGCGAGCGCGGCGAGCGGATCGCCCCGATCGACAAGCCAACGTCCGTGATGCAGCCGTTGCTGCAGGGCCAGCCGCCGATCCCCGAGGCCCCTGATGATCTCATCCGCAGCATCAAGATTCTCGCGTGCCTGCGCGAACAGGCCCATGTCCTGGAACGAGCGCGCTGCCGCGAGTCGAATCCGGGCTTCTACCCCGGGGCGCCCCTCGAAGCTCCGCGCCAACCCCGCCATCGCAGCATCGAGCGCCTCGCCGATCATGGCGCGCGGCCCGAGACGATCCACCGAGCCTGCCGCAAGCACCTCGTCCGTCATGAACCGGAGCATCGCTGCGGTCGTTTCCTGCTCCGCCTCAGCGATCCGCACGTGCTCGTCGGCGATCCGCCGTTGCCTCGCTTCGCTTACCCCGAACGCCACCGACACGCCCGTCGCGGCGAGGAGCGTGATCGCGACGACGG
>DAOMNQ010000076.1:0-285 GCA_035443945.1 Phycisphaerales bacterium
TGCCAAGCCGCGTGTTGGGAACGAGGGCCATGCGATGTCTCCGTGTCTTGCCCCGCGCGCGTCACGAGAGGGCACGCGAGGGGGGGGGTATGAAAGGCCGTCGCCCCGCGCGGGACGGCGTGACCTCCCGAATCGTCCCCGTCGATCGGCGCAGGTCGCGTGCGGCTTGAGCGTGAGTTGGAGAAAAGAAGGCAGGAACGCGGAGATCGCGGAGGGGGGCCGCGGAGAGGGGCCGCGGAGGGGGCGGAGGGGGGAGGGGGCTGGGCAAACCGCCGAGATTGGTTT
>DAOMNQ010000076.1:315-13164 GCA_035443945.1 Phycisphaerales bacterium
GGGGTGGGGCGGCGTCCCGGCGCCGCCTTGGCCTCCACACCTACCGCCTCCCGACCCTAGGCCTTGACGCACCCTAACCCGTCCAGTACAATCCTCATCGATCCCCTTCCAGAACCCGTTCGACAAGGAGACCCCAATGGCACGGAATGAGCAGACGTCGAAGCGTGTGGCCGCGAAGGCCTCGAAGCTCCTTCGAGACCCGAAAACACCCAAGTCGGTCAAGAGCGTGGCCGCTTCCGCGCTCACCCAGCGGCCGGATGGCAAGCGGAAGTCCAAGTAGTCGGAGGGACACGACATGGAGGTCATGATGCTCGCGGTGGCTCTTCAGATGCCGGCGATCGTGCTTCCCATCTCAATCGGTGCGATCATCGCGTTGATCGTGCCGTACTGGGTCCTCTCCATCGCCATCGAGTGCATCGGCGCCGCGAGCCGAGGCATCGCACGCTCGCGACCGTCCCGCAGGGGGCGACCGCGCCGGTAACAGTCATGGGCGCGTTCGTGTGCGTGACGGTGGAAGACCTGTTGCTGCCCGCCATCGCACGGGCGGAAAGGAGTCGATCGTGGCCAGGTACTACGTGAACAGGAACGCGCAGGCGAACGGCGACCACGAGGTGCACAAGGAGGGATGCGCCTGGATGCCCGAGCCGCACAACCGCGACCCCCTCGGCGAACACTCATCCTGTCACACCGCGGTCTATCAGGCAAAGTTGAAGTACCCGACGGCCGACGGGTGCAAGCACCGCTCACCTGAGTGCCACACGAGGTGACAACACGACATCGAGGCAGCGATCTTCAGTCGTTCTGTCTCAATGCGTCTGCACGAAAGGAACCAGATCGTGATTCCGACAGGTACACCAACAGTCTCCGCCGAGATGGAAGCAAAGCCGTCAGCGACGAAGAAACGGCGGCGTCGAAAGCGAAAGACACAGAAGCGAGTCATCCAAGTTGCATACGAGAAGGCAGAGGCTCATGTGAATGGCGCCGACAAGCCTCGCGTCAAGCGCGCGCGCCGCGTGAGGGTGAAAGCGAATGCAAGAAGAAAGGCAAGCAAGCGCAGCGTGAGAAAGCCTGGTCGCAAACCATACCCGGTCGTTCCCTTCTCCGATGCTATCACTCTTGCTGAAGGGATCATGAAGCACAATGGTGGGCAGCCCACGAAGCGCGAGACGTTGCTTCATAAGATGGGACTCGCCACGAACGCGACATCGACTCGAAACCTCATCACCAACTCGGGGAAGTATGGCCTCACGGAAGGCGGCTACACTGCGCCGACACTGAAATTGACGTCCGAGGGTGCACTTGCGGTGGACACGAAGGGCAAGCGACTTGACCAGCTGAAAGCCCGCTTTGCCCTTGCGATAGGGCACGTTTCCGAGTTCAATACGCTCTACGAGAAGCGCAAGGGCAACAACATGCCCGCGCCGGAGATGCTGCATGACGACCTACACGATCTTGACGAGGGTGACCGGAAACCGTGTGCGGACATCTTCATCAGCAACGTGAAGTACTTGGGTCTACTTACAGAGCGGGATGGCGCCCAGTACCTTCAGACCGTTGATGAATGGCTCACCCAAAGCCATTCACACATTCCGTCGGACTCTCCAGAGGTACCTGCCACAGCATCCACTGCCGATGTCGTTCCCGTTAACTTTAGCCACGTCTGCTTCGTCATCAGCACCATCAATGAAGCCGGCTCCGATGAACGGAAGCACGCGGATATGGTTCTCCGTCAGTACGTTGAACGGGCGCTCGATGGCACGGGCCTCAAAGTGGTGCGAGCAGACAAGATCGGCGATCCCGGAATGATCTCAAAGCAGGTGATCGAGCACATTGTTCACGCCAAGCTCGTGATTGCCGATTTGTCGTTCCACAATCCGAACGTATTCTACGAACTCGCACTGCGTCATGTGACCGGGAAGCCCACGGTCCACCTGATTCAAGAGTGCGACAAGATCCCATTCGACCTCGGAAACTTCAGGACGATCAAGGTCGACACCGGGGACAAGTACAAGATGGTGGCCGAACTCGACACGCTTCGCTCCGAGATTGCCGCGGCGATCAAGCAGGCCTTGGCAAATGGGGAAAGTCGAGATAACCCGATCCTTACGTTCTGTCCGAAGGCAAAGTTTGTGCTGAACGCGGATGGCTGATCGCCGCAATCCGATCGTGTTTCAAAGGGGCACTTCGACCCCGTATAGCAGGTAGACTGCCTCGTCGATGCGGCGTTCGTGGGCTTCGACTTCGGTTTCGAGACGGGTACGCTCGCGGTCGGAGAGGGGAGGCGATACCCCAGTGTGGAGTCGCGCCTTGGCAGCCATGATCGCTCGGACGGATTCTGTGATCCGATCCGCGACACGCTGCTCCGCTTTGCTTGCTGGGAGCTTGATAGGAATCTGTCGCATGAATTGCGGGAACGTTCGATACCAGCCACCACGAAGGGTTGTCGAGATGCTCTTCAGGTAGCCGCTGAGCAGACTGCTATTGAGAAGGCCGGTGAAATACGCCTCGTTGCCGCGATGATCTGGTGCGAGAATGATGCCGTATCCGCTCACAAACGCCACATCACCGGCCTCGTCAAGAGCAAACGCAGCTTTGTCCATCATGTCCGGCACGAGAATGCGAGGAATACCGAATAGGTCGAGATTCTGCGTACGACCGTAGCCGTACCATCTATCGTGGTTCATGGCGGCCTTCTCCCGAGCGCGCAGCCGTTGTTCGCATGCCTTCAGGTACTCCCACGTCCTGGGGCATTCTCTGCGAATCTCGTCTGCCGGAAACAGACTCACACGGCCATTGGTGTCAGGCGGTGTGTATGGGAAGATCGCTACAGCAGAGGCCGGCTCTACGAAGTAGCGACGAATGTTATCGCCTCCCAGGAAGGGTTTTAGAAGCGAAGACTCAAGCTCTACTGCGCGTCCCAATGCATCCGAAATGTACGTGTCCTTGCGACCCGGGTCCAGCCGAAGCACGAACACTTCATTGCTGCTCGTTCGGACCCCCTGAAACAGCCTCTCCGCTGCCTCGCCGAGCGTCAGAGTCGCCGCGCTTGATATCGCCTTGAAGGCATAGTCCGCCGCGCGTGGCATGAACCGCCAGGGGTTCGCGCCTGTTGGCATATCGGCGTTATAGCGCACAACACCATCGGTGCTTTCGGAGGCATCCAACGCGCTGCACTGTGCTACGCCGTCGGCGAGCTCGTCAAAGCGCGCATAGTCCACCTTTGGTTTGTTGGGGGCCTGGCCCAGAACGTGCACCGCTGTGTAGGTTGTGGCGCCGCGAAACACTTGCTGGTGCGCGAAATCAACGACACTCCGCAAGTGCCTTCCCTCCGCAATGATCCTCCGCAACCCCTCGCCGTACGCTGCCTGCCAGAACTTGTGTGGCATGATGAAGCCGAGGAGGCCGTCCGGGGCGAGGAGGCTCAGTGCCCTTTCGGTGAAGACGACGTAGATGTCGTAGTTGCCCTTCTTCGCGCTCGCGTACCGCCACTTGTAGAACTCGCACTCCTCCGGCGCCCACTTGTTCAGTTCCTGGACGCGGATGTACGGGGGGTTGCCGATGATGCAGTCGAAGCCCGCGCGGCCGCGCTCCTTCACGGCTTTCTCGTCGAGGATGCGCCCGAAGCCGCCGGTGCGGCTGTTCCAGTCGAAGCGGTTGATGCGGAAGGCCGTGTCCGCGTCCTCACCGAACAGCCCCTTCTTTGCGAAGGTGAGGTAGTCGTCGTAGGACTGAGGGTCGATCAGGGAGTTTCCGCATCGGATGTTGTTGTCCAGCGGCGGGAGCAACCGGTTCTCCACCCAGTCCTGCTGCCAGTTCTCGGGCAGTTTGCTCTCCAGCATCTTGAGGTAGAGGGACATGACCGTGACCTCGACAGCCTGCTGGTCGATGTCCACGCCGTGGATGCAGTGGGTCAGGAGGGCGGAGCGGAAGTCGGGCGCGAGATACCATCGCCCGTCGCGCCTGTCCTGGAAGGCGATCTCGGACTTCTTCCTGCGCTTCCCCGCGCCCGGGAGCGGCGCGACGGCGAGCGACGGGTCGGTCTGCACGGCGGCGATGCAGTGATCGAAGAGGTACTGCAGGGCCGCGACGAGGAACGAGCCGGAGCCGCACGCGGGGTCGAGAATCTTGACGTCGAGCACGTCCGCCGGCGCCCTGCCCTCGACCTTGGGGCCGACGACGCGGCGGATGATGGTGTCGACGACGAACCGCGGCGTGTAGTAGACGCCGCCCGCGTGGCGCACCTCGGGCTTCTCGACTACGTCCGCCTGGTGGCGCTGGACGGTGACGACGTTGCCGAGGAAGCGCTCGTAGACGATGCCGAGGATGTCGTCGCCTATGGCGGAGAAGTCCCACGGGCCGTCGGGTGGGTAGAGGTCACGGATGAAATCCGCGAGGACGGCGTCGTCGACCGTGGCGGCCTCGAGCAGGGGGTGCGCCTTGAAGAGGTAGCCGTTGTACGACTTGTCGAGGCGGCGGAACTCGGCCTTGAGCGCGTCGTACAGGCCGCCGCCCTCGCCCGCGATGCGGTCGAGCGTGGCCCGGAGTTCGCCCCACGGGGCGACGTCGCGGTCTTCGCAGACGCGCATGAAGACGAGGCGGTCCATGAGGCGCTGCACGGCCTCGGTCAGCGCGGCCGCGCCGTGCAGCGTGTGGGCCTCGGGGAAGAGGTTGCGGTTGTCGCGGTAGAGCGCGCGGGCGAAGTGCTTCCGGTGCTCCTGCAGGCAGTCGAGGAACTCGCGGTCGACCGGCTCATCGCCGCGAAGGTCGATGAGCATCCGGTCCACCGACCGGATGCGCCGCCGGGGCGAGACCTTGCGGACCTTGGCGCGCAGGCGTTCCAGCGAGCCGCCCGCGACGGCCTCGCGGCCGAATGTGGCGGTCAGCACGTCCCATTGGGCGGGGTACTGATGGAAGTCCAGCCTGAAGTCGTCGATCAGGCCCCGGGCCGGCGCGGTGAGGATCGGCTTGAGCGTGGTGTCGAAGAGGCGGAACTGCTCGAAATCGGTCAGGACGGCGAAGGGGATCGTGGAACTCCATGCGTAGCGCTTGGCCTGGTAGATGGCGTCGTGGTCGGCGTCGAGGTCCACGGCGGGCTTCTTCGCCTCGACGACGAAGCGCGGGAAGCCGTTGAGGCGGAAGATGTAGTCGGGGCGTCGGGCGCGCAGCCGCTGGCCGTCGGCGACGTCAACGGTCGGCTCCATGATGACCTCGGCGTCCGCCGGGCCGAGCTGGGCACGGTTGTCCACGTCCCAACCGAGCAGCCGCCAGAACGGGTCGATGTACTGCGAACGGACCCTGGCCTCAAGGTAGTCCGGGCCTTTCAGCTCGCGGATGTGCTGCGCGAACCCGCGGACAAGGTCGTCGATGGTCTGGGCTCGGTCAGGCATGAAGGCTCCGGCCGCCAGAGTAACCCGTCTTCAGCCGCCGCGGCGGCGGCGGGCCGCACGGACGACGCCTTCGCCCTCCTCGCCCCCGCCCTCGCCCGGCCGCCCTTCCCCCTCGCCGTGCGGGACACGCTCGTCCACCTCGTCCGCCGCATCTTCCCCCTCGAAACCGCCCGCGGCGACATCCCCCGCACCGACCGCTCCCGCCTCTCCCCCGAAGCCCAGCCCCACCAGAACCTCATCGACCGCATCCTCTTCACCACCGCCGGCCTGACCGACGCCGAGGCCGCCGCCCTCACCGACCGGCTGGAGCGGATGCTGTAGTGAAGACACCCTCTCTCTTGTTGCTAGACTCAACTACCCAGGCAATGGAGCCTCGCGATGAACGACGCGAACAAGTCTGACCTGGCCACGCGGGCGCAACTGCAGGAACGCGTGCTCGACAGACAGCTCGAGTGGATAAGGGGCGCGGACACCAAGGTAACAATCGTGATTGGCTTCGACACCGCGCTGCTCGGATCGCTGGCACTGCTTGCCGCGCCTTCCGAGAATCTTGGATGGCGTCATGTCGTCCTGGGAGCCTGTGCGCTAACGGCGCTCTTGAGTCTGATCCTCTGTGTCGTAGCCACGTTTCCTCGAACGAAGGGGCCCCCTGGCTCCCTCATCTACTTTGGCGGAATCGCGAAACACTCGCCGGACAGCTACCATGAGGCCGTCGTCGGTCGCAATGAGGCGGAGTATCTTCGGGATCTGAACTCGCAGTGTCACCGCAACGCCGTGATTGCCAAGCACAAGTACTCCGCGTTGCGTCATGCCATGGGCTGGCTGATGGCGGGCATCGTATCATGGCTGCTTACGCTCTATTTCCTGTGCGCTCCCTAAAATGACGCTGTCACCGTGAACGGCCCTGCACCCCGGCACCGGGCATCCGCGAGTCAATCGAGGATAGGAATCGACGCATCGCGCACAGCAATGCTTGAATCGCTTGTTGCTGCCACATGGGCATGGATCGTTCGGCTTTGGCCGTCCGTGTTGACGGATCGCTTCGACTATCCCCGCGATGCCATGCGCACGGTCAGGACCGGGCCACTTTGCAGGACCCCCCGTGATTTGCTGTTTGACTAGGGCATCCTGGTACAGCTTTTGACGAAAAAGAAATGTGTGGACCGCACAAAATACCTCGCGGAGAGCCCCATCATCTTCGGTGTCGATCCCAGACTCGAATGGTACGTACAAACAGAGTCGCCAGTCGGATTCGATGTGTGAGTCAAGGCCATTGCGCCAGTGCGGGGGCCGGGCGACCAGATAGACCCGCGGATGGCGGCCCCGCCGCGGAAAGCCGTCAGGATACTCAATCCTCAACCCGAAGATACCGTACTCATGACCATGCACCGACAGTAGCCTGTAGTCCCCTCGGATCCAAGCGCATCCGTTTTCGTCGATCCCATGATCGACGTTCTGCATCAGTTCCTCAGCGATGACCTTCTCGCGCTCCCATCGCTCGGGAGCATCCGTGTACCAACTCATGACGCGGATGATGACCATGGCCGCGTGACTGTCCCCGCCGTGGTCGTGACCCTCACCTTGCCGGACTCCACGCGGGCGCCGAGCCGACCTTCCCTTGCCGCCGCCTCCTCCTCGAGCATGTCGATCTTGGCGAAGGTGAGGCCGACTGCCACGTAGGACTCGCCGCCTTTGGCAAACTGCTTCTTGACCACGCCGTCGTCGAGCTGGTCGTAGATCGCAGGGGAAATGCGAATCTCGCCGCCGGCCGAGTCCAGTTGCCGGTGCTCCGCCCCGGTGACACACGGTCCGAAGCAGACCGCAGTGCGCTTCCCTTTGGCACCGAGGCGCGAGACGATCTGGCGACCCACGTCGAGCCCGACGGCGACACGGAGCTTCCGGCCGCCTGCGAGCTTCTTCGTCAGGACTTGCACCATGGAGGACTGGAGGCCGATTGCCGCATCGACGGCTCGGCGGCACCGCTTCTGCTCGTCCCCATCCGCAGTGCCGCAGGGGTCGTGAAGGATGGCGAACACGCGATCGCCTTGGTGCTGAAGGACGATCCCGGGATAGTCCCGCTCCAGTACCGCGTGGAACTCGCTCCTGATCATGTGGAGTTCCCGAACCAGGCTGACCACCGTGTCGTCGTCCTCGGCTCCTTGAACGTACGACGTGAAGCCGTCGAGGTCCGCGTACAGGGCGATACCGTGGGTACGACGGCTGTTGCGCTCACTCAGCGCATCCACGTCGATGATCGTGCGAGCCTCCGCGACATCCATCTCCGACAACGGAAGCGCATCCTTGAGCTCAGCGGTCCGCTTCTCCCATTTTGCGGGCTTCCACGTCACGCCCAACTCGCCGGCGAGGTCGGGGCACGAAGACCATCGAAGCGACTTCGCGACGTAGACCTTTGTCCCCGCCTTTTCCCCGGCACCCTCGAAGAACTCCTGCAGCGCCTTGGGGAGGTGCTTGTGGACCGCCTCCGTGATCGTGATGCTGCCGCCATTCCCCAAGATCTTCGCCGCCCGATTGGCGGGTGTTCCCAGGCAAATGCGCTCCCGCTCGCCGCGATAACCCGGGCTCGCGATCAGGCAGTGACCGGCGTCGACGCCGACCGAACCCTGGAAATTCCGAACCTCTGCGAAGGTGGGGTTGAAGATGTCGTAGAGGTACGTGTTGAGGGTGATGGCCGTCTTGACGGCGTGCGTTGCCCTGGTCTCCTCACTGGTGTAGGGCTTGTAGCAGAGGGCGTGCAGCCGCGTGGCTTGGGACTGAATCTTGCTGATCTCGTGGTCGCCGATAATGTCAGACGATTTCAGCAGTTCGCTCTGAACTCGCTGGAGGACGCTCGCCGCGCGAACCAGCTCGCGCTGCTTCCGCTGGTCGGCACCGGCGTCTCTGACAGTCAGGTGGAAGTTGGGCACGTCGGCGTAGATGTGGGCTGCATCGGCACGCCTGACGTCCTTCCTGCCTAGGTTGGCGAAGTCCATTTCCTTGGCGAGGTCAGCCACCTTGACCTCGAAGTCGGAGAAATCGTTCTGATTGACGCGCTCTGTCGCCCGCTGTTCATTCCATGTCATGGTTCACCTTCCGTAGAGTCGACCATGCACGCCGCTACAGCCGACCGCCGGCATGTCGCGTCCGTGCGATGGCCGACCGAAGGCGGCAAGTACGGTGCCGCATCGATGACACGCCGCTCGCGCCGGCGATTCGCTATAAGGTCTTGGGAGGACTGCGGTTAGTGTGGGTACGACGGGCGGGTGGGTTGGGAAGCGCCTGCCAAATGGGTACAGCACCACCCTCGCCGCCTGCCAGAATGACAGGCCGCGCATTCTTATCCGTCTATGCGGATATATGGATCGACCGAGAGTGTACGCACGCTTGAGAAACTGTCAATACGTAAAGACTCCGGTCTGAGGAGAAATCGCTTCGATCCGTTCCCACAGGATGGCGGCTACGCCTTTCATTGGACAGTCGGCGGTCGCCTACTTGCTGCCGCCTCGCGCCGCGCGACCTCGGCGTCCTTCTCGGACAGCCTCCGCTCGTAGTCCGCCCGCGTGGCCGCGAGGAGCGGCGCGGCGAGGGATTCCGTCAGGCGGATCTCCGTCTTGCAGTTGGGGCAGGTGATCGTCGGCTCGGACACCGGGGCATCCCGTGAGGTTGCGGCCCAGTGTACCAAAGAGCGAGACAAAGGGCCAAAGGGCCAAACTGCCAAAGGGCCAAAGAAGAGAAGGGCATGGGGGCGCGGGGTTCTGGACCTGATCCCCCCCTCCGCGATCTCCGCGTTCCTCTCCGCGGCCTCCGCGTTCTGCTTTGCGTGCTTCGCGTTCCGCCTTTCAAGCAAACTGGCAAAGCGCCAAATCGCCAAGGGGCCAAGGCAGGAACCCCCCTCCGGCCTCGGGGACTCGGCGGCCGGGGACAAATGGCCAAAGGGCCAAATTGCCAAAGGGCCAAAGGGGGAGGATGGGGCGCGGGGGAGGGGGGGCACTTGCTTGCGCTTCGTGCTCTGTTTGGGGTGCTGGCCGCCGTCGGGGGTGGGGGGGGGGGCGGGAGCGGGCCGCGGTTATCGCGGACGTTGAACGTCCGACGCCGTTCTCGCCCCCGAGAACGCGGTCGGACCCGCGCGAAGGCCCGCGCACGCTCGTTGTTCATCCATCAACAGCCGCTGTTCATCCATCAACGGTCGTCGAGCATCCATCAACGGTCGCTGTTGGTCCATCTCCGGTGGCTGTTCATCCATCCACCGCCATCGTTGATCCATCCACGGCCATCGTTGATCCATCCACGGTCGTTGTTGATCCGTCTACGGCCGTTGTGCATCCGTCTACGCTTGTCGTTGATCCATCCACGCTCGCCGTTCATCCATCGAGAGCCTCTCCACAAACTCCTGATTCACCACAGAGGCGCAGAGTGCACAGAGAGAACAGCCTGGATTCCCGCCTCTGTGCTCTCTGCGCCTCTGTGGTGAGATTGCTTCTCCGAAGTTACGGGATAGCTTCTACGCTCGCCGTTGGTGGACGGACAGCGGGCGTGAAGGGCCGGACGCGGAGGGCGCGGGGCGGTCGGGTGAAGGAAAGGGCACGCCCGGCCGCCGCCCCTGCTGCTCTGCCGCTCTGCTGCTCTGCTGCTTCGGCCCTTCGGCCCCCGCCCTCCCCACTCGCCGCCTGTTCGGTATGCTGTGCCGACCATGCTCGCCCGCATCCGATCGTCCCTGCTCCAGGGCATCGACGCCCTGCCCTGCGAGGTCGAGGTTGACCTCGACGACCGCTCCTTCGGCGGACCCGGCGTCAACGACCGGGCCACCATCGTCGGCCTGCCCGACGCGGGCGTGAAGGAGTCCATGGAGCGCGTCCGCTCCGCGCTCAACAACTCGGGCTACCCCCATCCCGCAGGGCGGCTGCTCATCAACCTCGCCCCCGCCGACCTCAAGAAGGAAGGCCCCGTCTACGACCTGCCCATCGCCGTCGGCATGCTCGCGGCCACAGGCGTCCTCCGCCCCGACAACGGCTCGGCCCTCGACTTCCGCGCGGCCGTCATCGTCGGCGAACTCGCGCTCGACGGGCGCGTCCGCCCCGTGCGCGGCGCGCTCGCGGCCGCCTCGATGGCCCGCGCCACCGGCGCGCACGCGCTCATCTGCCCCGCCGACAACGCCGCCGAGGCCGCCATCGTCGAGGGCGTCGCGGTCTACGGCGTGCGCACGCTCGCGGAGGTCGTCGGCCTGCTCACGGGCGCGCTCGAACTCGAGCCGCAACCCGCCCCAGATGTCGCGGGCATCCTGCGCACGACCGACGCCCCCATCGACTTCGCCGACGTGCGCGGCCAGGAGGCCGTCAAACGCGCCATCGTCATCGCCGCCGCCGGCGGGCACAACATTTTGATGCTCGGACCCGCCGGCACGGGCAAGACCATGATGGCCAAGGCCCTGCCCGGCGTGCTGCCGCCGCTGACGCCCGAGGAGGCGGTCGAGATCACCCGCATCTACTCCGCCGCCGGCGCGCTCCCGCCGGGGCAGGGACTCGTCACCGCGCGCCCCGTCCGCTCGCCGCACCACACCGCGTCGGCCCCGGCCGTCGTGGGCGGCGGGATCGTGCCGCGCCCCGGCGAGATCTCGCTCGCCCACCGCGGCGTGCTCTTCCTCGACGAACTCGCCGAGTTCCCGCGCTACGTGCTCGAGACGCTCCGCCAGCCGCTCGAGGACCACGTCGTCACCATCGCCCGCGCCCACGGCACGCTGCGCTTCCCGGCCTCGTTCATGCTCGTCGCCGCCATGAACCCCACGCCGAAGGGCGACGTGCCCGCGGGCGAGGTCGGCAGGCGCGCGATGGACCGCTACCTCTCTCGCCTCAGCGGGCCGCTCCTCGACCGCATCGACATCCACTGCGAGGCCCCGGCCGTGCCGTGGAAGGAACTCTCCGCCGCCGACGGCCGCCCGCGCGGCACCAGTTCCGCCCGGATGCGTGAACAGGCCCTCGCGGCGCGCGAACGCCAGACGGCGCGCCAGGGCGCGGCCACGCCCAACGCCCGCCTCAGCGGCCGCCAACTCGACACGCTCGCCCCCATGACCGACGACGCCCGCAACGCCCTCGGCCGCGCGATGACGGAACTGAAACTCAGCGCGCGGGCCTACGACAAGGTCCGCCGCATCGCCCGCACCATCGCCGACCTCGTCGGCGAGGACACGCTGACGACGCCCCACGTCATCGAGGCCGTCAGTTACAGGCTGCTGGACAGGAGCGTGTGAGCAATCAACGCGGGATCGTGCCGGGGGACGCGAACGCTCTCTCACGGGCGCGCCGCTCAGAGCCGCGGCCTTCAGGCCGCGATTCAAAGAACCTCCAACCTCTCGGAACCGCACCCGCTACCGAAGCCCCTCCCCCACTCTCGCGTGCAGGTCCTTGAGTTCCTGCGCTCGGGCCGCGGGCATCACCAGCGTCGCCTCGTCGGTCTGCACCACGATGAGGCCCTCGCAGCCGAGCAGCGCGACCGTGTGCCCCGGCCTCCCGCCGGTGACCACCGTCGAGCCGCGGCATTCGTGGAAGATCGCCTGCCCCGTGCCCGCCGCACGGTTCCCGTCCGCGTCCGGCTCCAGCGTCTCCGCGAAACTCGGCCAACTCCCCACGTCCAGCCAGCGCACGGGCATGTCAACCGTGCACACCGTCGCCGCCGGGTCGCGCGACGCAGGCTCCATGATCGCGTAGTCCACGCTCACCTTCGGCAGCGTCGGGTAGACCTCCGCCAGCGTCCGCGCGCGGTGCGCCGTCCCCCACGCGGCCTGAATCTCCCGCAGCCCGGCCGCGCTCTCCGGGCGGTGCCGGTCCAGCAGCCGCATGAAGTGCGCGGCGTGAAACACGAACATGCCCGAGTTCCACCCGTACTCCATGCTCTCGACGTAGCGCCGGGCGGTGTCGGCGTCCGGCTTCTCCTTGAACTCGCGCACGACGAACGCACGCCCGCCGAACCCCTCGATCGCACGCCCGCGCCGCACGTAGCCGTACCCCGTCTCCGGACGCGTCGGCGTGATCGCGAACGTCACCAGCCGCGACTCGTCCTGTTCGACGAGCCGGAACCCGGTGTCCACCGCCTCGCGGAAGACCTCCTGCGGCTCGATGACGTGGTCCGCCGTCAGCACGGCGAACACCGCGTCGGGGTCGAGCCGTTCGAGCACGGCCGCGGTCAGGCCGACCGCGTTCACGGTGTCGCGGCCCTCCGGTTCGCCCAGGATGTGCTCGTCATCAAACACGGGCAGCCGCTCGCGGACGATCGCGCGGTACCGCTCCGCGGTGCAGATGTACCGTCGATCCGCGGGCACCACTTCGTCAAGACGCTCGGCCGCGAGTTCCAGGAGCGAGCACGGCGCTCGCCCGGCCCGAGCGATGAACGGAATCAACTGCTTCGGCATCTCGCGCCGGCTCATCGGCCAGAGCCGGGTGCCCGCGCCGCCCGGAACGGCGATCACCACCAC
>DAOMNQ010000077.1:0-12975 GCA_035443945.1 Phycisphaerales bacterium
GGATGACCGTGCCGTGAGGAGCACTCGATGAAGACCTTCAAGGACAACGCCGGGCGCGAGTGGACCGTCGAGGTCAACGTAGCCGCGCTGAAGCGCGTCAAGAGCCTCACCGGCGTGGACCTGCTCGGCGTCCTCGACGGCACACTCATCGAGCGTCTCATCCGAGACCCCGTGCTCCTGTGCGACGCGGTCTACGCGGTGTGCAAGCCGCAGGCGGACGAGCGCAGCGTGACCGACGAGGACTTCGGCCGTGCGATGGCCGGGGACGCGATCGAGCACGCGACGGGGGCGCTGCTGGAGGAACTGGTGTCTTTCTGCCCGAGCCCGAGGGACAGGGCCAACCTCGGGCGGGTGCTCAAGGCCACGAGGGAGGTGATGGACAAGGCGCGCGACATCGTGGAGGCCAGGCTCGACAGCGGAGAACTGGAGGAGGCGGCGGAGGAGGCGCTGCGGACGCTTGGAACCTCATCTGGCAGTGCGCCGGCCTCGCCGGCGTCGAACCCGCCACCCTGACCCTGCGCGAGCTGCTGGCGATGGCCGAGGCCCGCCAGAAGCATGACTGGAGCATGACCAGCAGCATCATGGCCCTGATCGCCAACGCCCACCGCGACCCCAAGAAGCACGGACCGTACAAGCCGACCGACTTCGATCCGACAAGCCGCACGACAACTCAGTCCATCAAGGCCGGCGTCGGCGTCCTCAAGGACGTCTTCATCGACAGGAAGGTTCCCCCTCGTGGGGGTCGTGGGGGTGGCAAGGAGGTCCCATCGTGAATCATCGCACCGTCGCGTATGCCTTCGGGCTCGTCATGCTCACACTCGCCCTGGCCGCGTGCGCCGGTTTCGACCTCGGCGACGTTGTCAAGGTCAGGACGCCCAACGCCATCCAGCAGACGACCGGTCTGTCGGCGCGCGTCAGCCTCAACGAGGCTGAGGCCGAGTACCGCGCCTGGTTCGAGAGCGTCCAGCGCACCGGCGCGCAGTGGAAGGCGTCGATCGAGCGCGCCGGCGAGATCCGCGGCCTGCTCGGCCAGCTCACCCTCAGCGCCCTGGATGAGGTGGGACCGACGCTGGCGGGCGTGCCCGTGGTCGGTCCGGCGCTGCCGGCGCTGACGGGCATCGTCGGCCTGTTCATCGGCTCGGGTCGGCTGCGCAAGGAGAAGGAGGCCTCGTTCAACAAGGGGCTCAAGGAGGGCAAGACGCTCAACGGAGGCTCCGTCGCGTGATCGACATGCGGATCAAGCACATGTTCTTCGATCGGCCGCGCGTGGTCGCCGCCGTGGACCGGGCCAAGCGCAAGGCCCTGTCCCGCGGCGGCGCCTTCATCCGTCAGTCGGCCAAGACGAGCATCCGCAATCGCAAGGGCTCGGCCCCGCCGGGCAAGCCGCCGCACTCGCACGAGGGGAGTTTGCGCCGGCTCATCCTCTTCGGCTACGACCGGCGCACGGACTCGGTCGTCGTCGGACCCGTCGCGTTCAAGAAGCGCACGGCGCCGAACGTGCTCAAGTTTGGGGGGACGACCGTGATCACGCGGCGCGTCAGGGGCCGGCTGGTGCGCCAGCGCGTCAAGATCGCCAAGCGGGCGTACATGGGTCCAGCGCTTCAGAAGGAGAAGCCCAAGCTCCCGAAGGTGTGGGCCAACAGCGTGCGTGGAGGGTGAACGTGTCAGCCGTGCTCAGCACACCTCGAGGGTCGATGCTTGTTCAGAAGCGGCTGGAGATCACGGAACAGCCGTGCCTCCGCGCAGCGCTTGCAGCGCACTCCCGTTCGCCATCCGAGGTACAGGTCGAGCGGATTGACGCGGTTCTCGACGCACCAAGTCCACAGGCTCTGACCGCCGGAGTGATGCCCCGTGCTCTCCCCGAAGAACCCGAGCATGTCGGCCAGCAGGTCGCCGATGCGCGTGCGGAAGCGATCCGAACGGCCGGTGTTGCCGCCGATGTAGAGGACGCCGCTCCGCCGGGTTGGCTGGCCACGCCATCGCTTCACGCTGACGACGTACACGCCGCTGTGCTCGGGAGGCCAATCGTGGTCGTCCTCGACGGAGGTTTCGAGGTAGGACCTGATCCGGTACGCGCCGTGCCAAGCCATGCCTTGGGTCTCCTGGGAATGCTCGAAAGTAGAGGGTACCGCCGGGACGACGAAGTGGGGGCGGGTTGATGGCCGGCGCCAAGGGCATCCGCGCGGGACGGGCGTTCGTCGAGCTCGGTGTGAGCGACAAGCTCACGGCGGGCTTGCGTGCCGCCCAGCGTCGGCTCAAGGCCTTCGGCGCGGGCGTGCGCTACCTCGGTACCCGCATCGCCGCGATCGGCACCGCGGGACTGGCGCCCTTGGCCGCGAGCGTGCGGTCGTTCGCCAGCGCCGGCGACACGCTCGAGAAGATGAGCCGGCGCACGGGGATCGGCGTCGAAGCGCTCTCCGAACTCGGCTTCGCGGCCGAACAGTCCGGGGCGGACCTCCAGACGCTCGAGGCGGGCGTGCGCGTCCTCCAACGCACGATCAACGACGCCGAGCGTGGTCTGTCAACCGCCAAGGATGCACTTGCCGACCTTGGCCTGACCGCTGAGCAGCTCCGCGGCCTCACACCCGAGGAACAGATCAAGGCCGTGGCCGACCGGCTGGCGCGTATCCCCGACCCGGCCAAGCGCGCCGCGGTCGCCATGCAGCTCTTGGGCCGATCGGGCACGCGCCTGCTCCCCCTCGTCGAGGGCGGTGCAGCCGGGATCGAGGAACTCCAGGAGCAGGCCCGGGCGCTGGGACTGACGGTCTCGACCGAAGCCGCGAAGGACGCGGCCCTGCTCACCGACACGCTCAACATCCTCTGGCGGGTCGTGAGGCAGGGCGTCTTCGAGATCGGCTCGGCCCTCGCGCCCACGGTCATCGACTTGGCCAACGCGGTCACGCGCGCCGTGATCACCGCGACGAACTGGGTGCGTGAGAACAAGGCTGTGATCGTCACCGCGGCGAAGGTCGCCGCGGCCGTCGTGGCCGCGGGGGTAGCGCTGATCGGCCTCGGGCTGCTCATCTCCGGCGTGGGCGCCGTCTTCGGCGTCCTGGCTGGCGTGGTAGGCGCGGTCGGGACAGCGCTCGGGTTCATCGGGACGGTGCTCGGCGCGCTGCTCTCACCCATCGGTCTGATCGTCTCGGCGGTCGCCGGCCTCGGCACGGCGCTCCTGGTCTGGTCCGGCGCCGGCGGCGAGGCGTTGGCGTGGCTGCGCGACCAGTTTGGCAAACTCCGCGAGTTCGCCACCAAGGTCATCGGCGGCATCGCTGATGCGCTTGCCGCAGGCGACATCACGCTCGCCGCCGAGATCCTGTGGCTGGCCCTCAAGCTCGCCTGGCAGCGCGGCGTGGCCGAGCTCAACAAGGTCTGGCTCCAGGCCCGCGCATTCTTCGTGGGCACGGCGCAGAAGATGTGGTTCGGCGCGCTGGCCGCGGCCCAACAGGTTCTTCACGCCCTCGAAGTCGCGTGGATCGAGACGACCGCGTTCCTCTCCAAGACCTGGACCCGCTTCACGTCCGGGTTCACGAAGATCTGGGAGCGAGCCAGCGCCTTCGTCGCCAAGCGGATGCTGGAGATCCAGGGGCTGTTCGACTCATCCCTGAATGTCGAGGCCGCCAAGCGAGCCGTGGACCAGCAGCTCGAAGCCCGGCTCTCCGACATCGACGAGGGCGCGAGGCGCGACCTGTCGCGGCGCGAGCAGCGCCGGCAGGCGGAGCGCAACCGCTCGCGTGAACTCAACGAGGCCACGCTCGCCGAGATCGGGCGGCAGTTCGAGGAGGCGCAGGAGGCGCTCCAGCAGGGCACCGACGCCCGCCTGACCGAGACGCAGCGGCAACTGGAAGAAGCACGCCGCCGGCTCGATGAAGCGATCGCCGAGGCACGCCGCAAGCGCGAGGAGGCGGACGCCGACGGCACGCCGCGTCGCGGCGTCGGTGACCTGCTGGCCGACCTCGAAGACCGCCTCGCGGGGATCGGCGATGCCATCGCAGCACGCGTCGAAGTCCGCGGCACGTTCAACGCGCTCGCCGTGCAAGGGCTCGCCGGCAGTGCCGACGCCGCCGAGCGCACCGCCACCGCCACTGAGCAGACCGCCAAGAACACCAAGCGACTCGCCGACGCCGCCCGCGCCGGCGGGCTGACCTTCGGATGAGGAACCCTGCGTGCCCATCGTCGTCGAGGAACGATTCGAGAGCCGGTCGACCGTCGCGGGCAAGAGCCCCTCGGTCGAGCTGCGCTACTGGATCAAGGGCACCGACGACGACCTCGCCGCCCGCGGCGCGCTGGAGGCCGCGGCCCCGACCGGGTACGACGGCCTCGTTCGCCAGGACGTGCAGATCGAGCCCCAGGGGCACGAACTGTGGGACGGGACCGTGCGCTTCGTCGCGCCCTCGTTCGGCGGGCCGCAGACGGGCGAGAGCGTCTTCAGCTTCGACACCGGCGGCGGCACGCGCCACATCACCCAGAGTCTCCAGACGATCACCCGCAAGGCCCCGCCGGGGCAAACCGCGCCGGACTTCAAGGGCGCCATCGGCGTCACCGACACCGGCGTCGAAGGCGTGGACATCGTCGTCCCCGTCTACCACTTCTCCGAGACGCACTACAAGCCCGACTCGCAGGTGACGCAGGCGTACAAGCTCACGCTCTTCGGCCTGACGGGCAAGGTCAACAACGGCTCGTTCCGCGGCTTCGCCGCAGGCGAGGTGTTGTTCCTCGGGGCGTCGGGCTCGAAGCGCGTCGCGCCCGACGGCGCGCAGGACTGGGAGATCACCTTCCGCTTCGCCGCCAGCCCCAACGCGGCGGGCCTCTCGGTCGGCGACATCGCGGGCATCAGCAAGACGGGGTGGGAGTACCTCTGGGTCCAGTACAGAGACCACGAGGACACAGCGGCGCACTCCATCGTCAAGCGGCCCGTCGCGGCCTACGTCGAGCGGGTGTACGACGACGGCGACTTCAGCCTGCTGGGGATCGGGTGATGGGCGACGCCTTCCGCAAGGTCAGGTCCGGCCAGCCGCTGGCGATCCCCGCCGCGGCCTACAACGCCTTCATCGACGCGGCGATCGCGGCGCGCCAGCGGAACGCGGGCGTCGCCGGCGTATCGCGCTCGTTCCGCCAGGCCGGCGTCATGCCCGTGCTCAACGCCAGCGGCGAGCCGAGGGCAAGGTACGACGTGCTCGGCCTGTCGTCGCCCATCGTCATGCCAACCGACGACCCGGACGGCTTCGCGGAGCGCGTGGCCATGCGCGGGGTCACGCCGGCCTCTGAGCACGCCGGCGCCTTCGCCGTGCTGCTCGCGCCGGCCTCCGCGGGCTCGATCGCGCCCGCCGTCGTGGACGGCGCCTGCATCGCGCGCGTCCGCGTGCTGGACGAGAGCGACCGGTACGCCGAGGTGGACCCTCCCAGCAGCGCCCGCCTCCGCAGCGCGCCGTCGGGGTCAGCCCGCATCCTGTGGCTCCAGCCGCCCGGGGAGCGCGATGATCCCGAGATCGCGTGGGCCGTCGTGCGGATCGGCGTCGGCTCGCCGATCGCGGTCGGCCGGATCACGGCCGTCAGTGCGCCGGGCCCCGCACCCGCGTCCACAGTCACCTACGACGGCGAAGCGGAGGGCCTCGCGTTCTCGGCGCAGGCGCCGCTGTTCCGGCCGTTCGACGGCCTGCCGGTGGTCAACCCGGCGGCGGTCGGCAGCACCTGCATCGTGCATGTGTACGAGGACACGAGCGGCGTCGCCGTCAGGCTGCTGATGTGCGCGGAAGCGCTGGTCCACGCCGTCTGCCCGGAGCCGGCGTGATGGCCGGCGAATCGGTGATCGTCGACGGCCTCCGCCGGCTTCGTGCCGACGGCGCATCGGTCGTTCTCGACAACGACGGCCGCGTGGACTGCTGCTGCGGGCCGCCCGGCGAGTGGTGGTACGTGGCCGTCGCGTGCGGGCCGCCGTGCCCCGGCCACCCCGACTCGCCCCCCTTCGTGTTCGTCCGTCACGGCGGCGCGCTGGCGGGCTGCGCCGTCATCTATAACGCGAGCACGGGCCGGTGCTACGAGGTCAAGGCAGGAGATGGCGACCCGCGCTTCGTCGAATGCGTAGGCGACTTCCCGCCGGACGGCTTCCTGTGCCTGCCGGACGGCTGGGCTGAGGCCGACGGGGTGTGCAGGCCGGAGTGCGAGCACCCGGACTGCGACTGCGCGGCGCCGGCGACGCCGTGCTGCCAGGAGAACGGCGGCACGTGCGGTCTCGTGTCCGGCACGGTGAGGCTCCGCGCCTCGTCGCGCCTGGCCGTGGTCGCGGAAGAAGAGTGCTCCCCCGGCAACCCGGATCTTCGATTGTACCTGTCGCCGGCGTCGTCCGCGTCGATCACGGACACGTACACGTCGTCCGACTGCACCCGTGGAGCAACAGCCCTGAGCAACCAGGTCACGACGACGATCACCGGCTGCGGCGATCCTCCGTTCAACTTCAACGACAGGCACAGGCTCAACGCCGGGCATGTCGCGGGTACGTCATCGCAGGGGACGACGGCCGGCGGCGCCTTCAACTTCGGCGCGGCGACGGTGTTCAGGCCGTACCTGTACGCGGTACTCGACCCCGAGCCGTTCTACTACGACCTGCACGTGCAGGCGTATTGTGACATACAGACCGGCGATGTCGGCGGCCACGTCTGGTACGGCGTCGCCGCGAGCCTGACGTGGTCGGGCACGGTCGCGGCCTTCGGCGTGCCGAACTGCGGCGGCGCGATGTTCGTGGCCGGCGTGGTGCGTGCGCAGGGGACGCAGAGCGGCAGCGGCGTCGCGCTCGACGCACGGGTTGCGTTCTCCGCCGTTGTACGGGTCGAGGCCTTCACGGTGTGCTCATGAGGTGCGGCTGCTCGGGGTCGAACACGCGGCGTCGCGCGGCGAGCGGGCCGCACGCGGCGAGGTCGATCGGGATCCGCGAGGCCGTGCGGATCGCTAGGGGTGAACAGATCGTCGGGCCGGGCGTGCGGATCACGACGACGTGGCTCGGCGTCGTCTGGGAGGGCGTGCCCGCGCCCGTCTGGTGGTGGTACGGGCAGCGGCGAGAGAACCCGGGCTGCGGGTGCATCGCCGAACTCAAGGCGTTCGAGCGCGATGGGGGGTTCGACGCGACGGGCGCGGTCGCGCACGCCCTGCGCCGCATCGTCGGCGCTGTGAGCGGCGACGCCACGCGTGTTCGGGCCGGTGGTTCGGGGTCGCACCCCAGGACATTGCTCCGCTCGGCGCAGCGCCCGCTCGGCAGGCTGTGGCGTCTCCCGGTCGGAGCGGCCGCTTCCCGCGGCGGACGATGGTTCGGCCGCCGGCGGAGCGTCACCGGCCTGTGACCGCGGGCTTTGAGTTGTTCCGCCCCGTTCCCATAGCCCCGGCGGGTCGTTATGCTGCCGGTCCCCGCTCGCCGCGCGGGCGTGATCGTCCCGTCACCCACAACTCTCGACAATACCCCGATGGTGGACCCAGAGGGGTTCCGGGAGCGTACGCAGGCCATGAGTCCGCCGACGAAGAACTTCGGGAGCGTGCTCCGCGAGCTGCGGCGCGCCGGGGGCTACTCGCTCCGCGGGTTCGCCGCGACGGTGGGGGTGAGCCCGGCGTACGTGTCGGTCATCGAGCAGGGCAAGGTCTGTCCGCCGGCGGTGGGGCACGTGCTGAGGATGGCCTATGTGCTCCGTGAGGATCCGGACAGGCTCATCGCGCTGTCGGGCCGGATGCCCGAGGACGTGGCGGAGATCATCCGCAAGCAGCCCGAGGCGATCCATGCGCTGCTGCGCGCCGTCAAGGGCCTGCGCGCCGAGGAACTCGGGCGGATCGCCGCCGGCATCGAGAAGCGGCGGAAAACGGACAAGCGTGGACCGATCGCCAGAGTTCGGAGGAAGGCTCCGGGGGCGCGATCGGCGCGAGGGGTCGCACCGACCGTCCTCGAACGGAGGCCCTGATTTTCGTTGCGATTCTGTCTCATTTGTCTCCCCCCACGGGATCCCATCCCCACGCGGGAACCGACCCCCGTGGAACTCTGGTATAACCCTGGCGTGGGCCGCTGGGTGGCCGCCGTGCGTTCGCCGGGGCCGCGGAGGCAGGCGATGGCTGGGAACGGCACGAACGGCGTGTTCTGGAATCCGCATGCGCTGGTGCTGGTGGCGCGGCGCATCGCGGGTCTCGCGACGCACCTGTCGGGCGCAATCCGAACCGAGTTATTGCTCTGGCTGACGGGCGAGTCGGCGTCCGCGTCGGAGTTGGCGCGCCGCGTCGGCGTGGACGACGCGCGGATGTCCAGACTGCTGGGCAAGCTGCGAGAGGCCGGCGTGACGGCCCCCTGCGGCGTGCGCCGGCCGCGCTTTGTGGAGCTGGGACCGTACGTGCGCGTCCATCGGGACGACAGACAGCTCACGATCGAGCTCGCGGACGAGGCCGGCGTCACGCTGACCGTGAGCATTCCCTCCGAACTCCTCGGCGAAATCATCCCGGCCGACGGCGCGCCGCGGCATGCTGTGCCGTCGCGCCGCTAGAGCCGTCGCAGTTCCCGGTCCTCGGGGATGTGCTCGGTGTGGGTGCCGTCGCTCCACTCGACCACGACCCAGGCGAGGCGGCCCCGCTGCGCATCCCACCCGACGACGCGACCCGGCCCCGGCGGGAGGTCCACGGCGTCGCGGCGTTCGGCCTCGGACCAGCCGACTGGGAGGCCGTGGCGCATCTCGCGCAGACGGAGCGGGGCCTCGGGGCCGCGGTCGTAACGGACGGCGTCCGCGAGGCGCTCCGGGAGTTCGAGGACGGCGACGCCGTCGATCGTCTCGCGCCGGTCGTCCTCGTCCAACTGGTGGAACGGGACGAGCGCGTCGTGGTGGCGCTCTCGTTCGTCGAAGAGCGGCCCCCAGCGCCAGCCGAGCGCGAGCATGCGATCGCGCCACAGGTCGTGGGCGATGGCGGCGAGACGGTCGAGGTGGTCTGCGGCGAACATCGCTGCGAGCCGGGGCGCGGCTGGCCGCGGCGTCTCCTCCTGATCCCCTGACGCTAGGGGGGGTCGCCCGTCCCCCGCGTGGCCAAGGCTGTGCGCGCCCACTCACGCCACTCCGGCGTGGTCCCCCGCATGGAGACCTCCTCCAAGAAGCCCGGGGTGCGGCCGTCCCGGCGGCCGTGCCTGAGCTGGCAGCGGACCAACGCCTGGATGGTCTGGACGTGCCCCGGGTAGACCTCGAGCGCGGCGGCGTACTCGGTCAGGGCGTCGTCGATCCGGCCGGCGCGCTCGAGCGTGATGGCGAGGTTCATGCGCGGGTCGGGGTGGCCCGGCATGAGACGGCGGGCCCACTCGAACTCACCCGCGGCCTCGTAGAGCATCCCACGCCCCAGGTACAGCACGCCGAGGTTGTTGTGCGCCGGCCCGAAGTACAGGTCCGCGGAGAGGGCCTGCCGCAGGAGCCGCTCGGCACGCTCGGGGTCGGAGCGCAGCACCTTCGCGGCGTCCTGGTTGAGACGCTGCGCGGCGGCGGTGTCGCGCCGTCCCTCGGCCAGCGGGGCGTACGGGGATGAGCGTGGAGGAGCGGCGCACCCGATCAGGAGCGCCGCGCAGCAGACGAGGAGGGGGGTGGGTTTCATCGGCGCGCTCCCGCGGCGAAGAGGGCCTCGACGGTCAGCACGGCCCGCAGCGGTCGGTCCGCGCCCGGCGGTGCGGTGCGAGACGGCTCCGGTGTCAGGTCGGCGGCGGTCACGGTCCAGGACGGCTCGGCCTCGCGCCACGCGGCGAGGAACCGGCCCACCTCGGGGAGCGTGACGCCGGTGAGCGTGAGCGTGGCGCGGCGTCGCACGACGCCGGCGGAGGGAAGGCGCGCCTCCGGCGAGAGGTCCGCGAGCGTGCCCGCCGCGAGCCCGGCGGCCGCGAGCGCAGCGCCGACGCGACGGGCGAGCGGGGCCCCGTCGTGGGCGTCGTGGGTCGGGAGCGCCGCGCGCAGCTCCGCGATGCGACGCGCGTCCCGCGCGGCGTCGTGGGCGAGCGCCAGCTCGCGACGGGCGTGGGCGCGCGCAGCGAGGGCCGCGGGAGCGGTGGCGGCGATCGGCGCCGCAGCCCCGACGAGCACAACCGCCCAGAGCACGCACAGGTCCGCCCTCACGGCCCGGCTCCTTCTGCGCCGGGGCGCAAGCGCAGGGAGAGGCGTGTCACGCCGCGCGAAGCGTTCAGCCGCGGGTCCTCGAGGCGCAAGCCGGGGGGGGCGCGGAACGCGGCGAGGAAGGGCGCCGGGTCGCCCTCGACGTTCACCGCGAGCGACGCCCCGTCCTCGGAGACCGAGAGGGCCTGGGGCTCGGCCGCGACGCCGCCGGGCCAGGCATCCAGGAGCGCCGCCAGGAGCACGGTCGCGTCGGGCGGGCGGCGAACGGAGGCGGCGGTGAGCGCGTCGAGTCTCGCGAGCTCCGCCCCGAGTGCTCCGGGCTCAAGACCGGCGGCACGCACCATCCCGAGGCGCTCGGCGTTCGCGGCGTCGGCCGCACGCGTCCAGTGCGCCGCGCGGCGCGCCAGGCCGGCGGCGGCGAGCGCGGCGCAGAGCAGCAGCACCCCGGCGGCACGCGCGTGCCGGACAAGCCTGGCGCGACGGACGATGCGCGGCTCGAACGGGCCGCAGAGCAGCTCGAGCGAGCAAGGATCGACCCCGGCGTCGAGCGTGCCGGGGAGGGCGGCGGGCGTGAGGGACCGCAGGGAGCGCGCGGCCTGCGCGAGCTCCGCCCGCCGCGCGCCGCAGACCACGATCCGGCCGTCCGCCGCCGGCGCGCAGACCGCGTGGAGTTCGTGCGCCTCCGCGGGCACGTCGTCGGCGAAGGCCGGGAGGAGGCCGGGCGGGAGGGGGCCCGCGCGCGACCACCCCGGCGCCTCGAGGACGGACCAGAAGAAGCGGTCGCAGGGCCAGCGCGCGGCGTCGCCTGTCATCGTCGGGTTCCCCGGGGTTCGAGGGCGAGCGTGCGCGTCCCGGCGGCGTCGCGGATGCGCACGTCCGAGGCCGTGACGCGTTCGACCGTGCGCCCCTGCGCGAGCTCCTGGCCCTCGGCGACGATCAGCAGCCGGTCGGCGTCCGGGTCGTAGAGCACGGCGGCAAGGCCCCCACGCTCGTGCAGCACCGCCAGGAGCTGCAAGCGCAGGGGCGGGAGAGGGGCGGGGGGTGGCTCGGGAGGGGGTGGTGCCGGCGGCGTCACCCACAGCGGGGCGTGGAAGGCGGCGAGGTCGAGCGCGGGGAGAGCGCCGGCGTGACGCCCCGCGGCGGGCACGCTCGGGGGCCGCGGCAGGGGGGGGGACGCCAGGGGCGCAAAGGCCCAGAGGGCGAGGGCGGCGGGCGGAGCCCCGAAGAGGAGCGCGCGCAGCGCGGCGCGTGCGACGCTGCCGGTGTTCACGTCGAGAGCTCCTCGGAGGCATCGATGACTCGCGCCACCTCGGCGGCCGTGGTCACCCCGGCACGGGCGAGCGCCGCGCCGGCCTCGTGGAGGGAGGTCATGCCGCGCCGCCGTGCGCCGCGACGGAGCTGGAGGGAGGGCCGCCGGCCGGCGACGAGGTCGCGCAGCTCGTCGTCCATGACGAGCAGCTCGAAGACCCCCGTGCGTCCCTTGAACCCCGTCCCGAGGCAGGCGTCGCACCCGCGCCCCGCGCAGCCGCCGTGGAGCGTGCGCACGAGACGCTGGGCGAGCACGGCCGACAGCGACGAGGCGACGAGGAAGGGCTCGACGGCGAGGTCGAGGAGCCGCGCCACGGCGCTGGCGGCATCGTTGGTGTGCAGCGTCGAGAGGACGAGGTGGCCGGTGAGGGAGGCCTGGACGGCCGTGCGGGCCGTCTCCTCGTCGCGGATCTCGCGGACCATCACCACGTCCGGGTCCTGGAGGAGGATGTGGCGCAGGCCCGCGGCGAACGTCAGCCCCTTGCGAGGATCGACCTGGGTCTGGCTGACGGACATCCCCCCCGCGGCGAGGTCGTACTCCACGGGGTCCTCCACCGTCATGATGTTGAGCTCGCAGCCGCGCGCGGCGCCGGCGGCGCTGCGCGAGGCGTTGATCCAGGCGAGCGTGGCGTAGAGCGTCGTGGTCTTGCCGCTGCCGGTGGGCCCGGTGGAGAGGACGATCCCGTTGGCCCGCCCGGCCTGCGCGAGGTAGGCACGCTCGACCTGGGGGGGCATGCCGAGAGCGGCGAAGCTGGAGAGGTGCGGCGAGCGCGAGGGGTCGAGGAGGCGCACGACCACGCGCTCCCCGTACGTGCTCGGCAGGGTGCTGACGCGCAGGTCCACGCGGCGCCCGGCGTGCTCGGCGGCCCCGTTGCCAACGGTCACCGTGGCGCGCCCGTCCTGCGGGGCGCGGCGCTCGGCGACGTCGAGACGGGCGATGACCTTGATGCGGGTCACGACCGCGGCGGCCAGGGAGGCCGGGAGCTCGCGGACGGTGTGCAGCGCGCCGTCGAGCCGGTAGCGCACGAGCGTGCGGTCGCGCAGGGGCTGGACGTGCACGTCGCTCGCCCCGCGCAGCAACGCCTCGAAGAGCACGAGGTCGACCAGGCGCACCGCGGGCGCCTTGCCCTGCGTGCTCAGGAGGTCCGACTCGGCGGCGCGCAGGGCCGCGTCGAGCTCCCCCTCCGGGTCGGCGGGGGCGTCGAGCACGAGGTGATGCTGCGGCGCGTCCGGAGGCTCGCTCCCGTGCGCCTGGGCGTAGGCCCGGTCGATGGCGGCCGCGAGCGACTCGGGCGGGGCGGTCCGAGTGCGCACGGACCGCCCCAGAGCGACCCCGACGTTGAGGGCCGCCGTGGGGCGCGCGCCCTCGGTGACCAGGAGCGTCTCGGCGCCCTCCTCGACGCCCGCGCTGAGGATGAGGTGCCGCCGCGCAAACTCGTGACTCACGCACGCCAGGAACTCCGCGCTGGGGCGCGCGTCGGGCACGCCGGGCGGCGCACCACGCGCCCCACCACTCGTCGCCGTGACGGGCGCTATCGTCGCGTGCGAACCCGCGGGGTTTGTGGGA
>DAOMNQ010000078.1:0-12859 GCA_035443945.1 Phycisphaerales bacterium
CCGTCGCCCTCGGCGTCGCCATCCGCCTCGCCGACGTCGCCACCCAGACCGCACGCTTCGTCCTCGCAGCCGCCATCCTCGGCATCGCCCTCCCCTGGGACCACGCCGCACTCGTCGCCTCGTCCTACTTCCTCATCTCCGTCGTCTCACCCTTCGGCATGCTCGGCACGCGCGAGGCCGGCACCGTCTGGCTCGCAGCCGCGCTCGGCCTCGCCGGCGCGAGCGACGCCGCCACGCACCCGCTCGTCATCGTCACACTCTTCATCACCGGCACGGAGTCCGTCGTCCTCCTCGCCGGCGCGGCCTGGGCCGTGCTCTGGCTGCGGAGAGGATGAAATGACAGAGTGACCATATGAAGGCGGCACAGGCGTCCCGCCTGTGCCGAATCTCCACACCTTCACGCCTCACCCATACCATTCCTCAACCATGCGCCTCGCCCTCGTCCAGTTCAACCCAACCGTCGGCGACATCGACGCCAACGCCCAACGCATGGCCCGCTTCATCGACAGGGCACGGAGCGACGGCGCATCCCTCGTCGTCTTCCCCGAACTCGCCCTCTGCGGCTACCCCCCCCGCGACCTCCTCCTCTGCGAGGGCTTCGTCCCCGCCTGCGTCCACGCCGCCAAACGCCTCGGCGAACGCCACTCCGCGGGCCTCACCGCGGTCTTCGGCTGCCCGCTCCCCGTCGACCAGGAGCGCCCACACCACGGCATCGCGAACAGCCTCCTCGTCTACGCCGACGGACGCTACCTCGACTACCACGACAAGCGCCTCCTCCCCACCTACGACGTCTTCGACGAGGACCGCTACTTCGAGCCGGGCGACCGGGCCGTCGTCGTGCGCGTCGGCGCCTGGCGCGTCGGCCTGAGCGTCTGCGAAGACCTCTGGAAGGGCGAGGACGCAGGATTCGCCTCGCGCTACGCCCACGACCCCGACCCCGTCGAGGCCCTCGCCCGCGCAGGCATGGACATCCTCGTCAACCCCTCCGCAAGCCCCTTCGTCCTCGGCAAGGGCGCACGCCACCGCGACATCCTTCGAAAGCACGCCGCTCGCCACAGCGTCTGGGTCGCCGCCGTAAATCAGGTCGGCGGCAACGACGATCTCGTCTTCGACGGCCACGCCGCGCTCTACGACCCGCTCGGCCGTGCCGCCGCCTTCGCCCCCGGCTTCGAGGAGTCGATCGTCCTCGCCGACCTGCCCGACGCGCCCGGCGGCACGCCCGAGGGGGGGGGCGAACCTGCCGACCCCCTGACGACCGCCCCACTGCCCGAGCAGGCCTTCCGCGCTCTCGTCCTCGGCACGCGCGACTATGTCCGCAAGACCGGCCACGCCCGCGCCATCATCGGACTCTCCGGCGGCATCGACTCCGCCGTTACCGCCTGCATCGCCGTCGCCGCCCTCGGCCGCGAGAACATCACCGGCGTCGCCATGCCCGGCAAGTACTCCTCCGAAGGCTCGATCGCCGACGCCCGCGACCTCGCCGACCGCCTCGGCATCCGCCTGCTCACCGTCCCCATCGCCCCCGCCTTCGACGGCTTCCGCACGTCGCTCGACCCCGCCCTGCGCGAACTCGGCGAGCGAACGCTGGGCGAGCGACTCCCCGATGTCGCCGAGCAGAACCTCCAGTCGCGCGCCCGCGGCACCACGCTCATGGCCCTCAGCAACCGCACCGGATCGCTCGTCCTCACCACCGGCAACAAGAGCGAACTCGCCGTCGGATACTGCACCCTGTACGGCGACATGAACGGTGGCCTGGCCGTGCTCGCGGACGTGACCAAGCGACTCGTCTACGACCTCGCCCGCTGGATGAACGCCAACCCCGCCGCCGCCGGATTCACGCGACCCCCCGTCCCCGACGCCAGCATCACCAAGCCCCCCAGCGCGGAACTCGCCCCCGACCAGCGCGACCAGGACACCCTCCCCCCCTACGACGTCCTCGACGAAATCGTCGCACGCTACGTCGAGCGCCACGAGTCGCCGACGCGCATCATCGACGAAACCGGCTTCGACGAGCAGACCGTGCGGCACGTCGTCCGCCTCATCGACGCCAACGAGTACAAGCGCCGCCAACTCGCCACGGGCATCAAGATCACCTCCGTCGCCTTCGGCACCGGCAGGCGAAGGCCGATCGCGCAGGGATGGCGACCGACCTGAATCGTGCCCGGCATTCTCGCTACGCCCCCCACTCCCCCGCGTACAGCGTGATGAACCCGGCCGCATCCCGCCCCGCCAACTCGAACATCCGCTTCGCGATCTGGCGCAGGTGCAGCGCATCGTGCGCCGCCCACGCCCCCAGCAGGTCCCCCGCCCGGATCGGCCCAAACTTCGGGTGCTGATACGCCAGAGACCAGTCCGCCCCCGCCGCGACCACAGGCCGAAGCCACGCGATCGACGCCTCGCGCTCGCGCACAAACCGATCCATGCTCTCACGCAGGTCGCGTTCGTTGTACCGGCGCTCCCGCGCCCACCCCTCCGGATCGATCGCCGGCCACGCCCCCTCGCCCCCCTCCAGCACGAACCGCACACGCGCACGAAAATCATCCGCTTCCTCGTCGGCCAGGTGGTTCACAACCTCCAGCACCGACCAGGCCCCGTGCGGCGGCTTCCACTTCGCGTCCGCTTCGCCTACGCACGCCACGACGTCCGGCAGCGCTCGCCCGAACGCCTCCAGCCGATCCACGATCGCGCCCGCGTTCACGAACTGCCCTCGCGCATCCGCTCCAGCCCCTGCGGGAACGGGTACACCGGGAACACGCCAACGTGCCCATACGCCCACATCCGCGGCGAGGGGTACACGTCGCCGCGGTACCCAGCCTGGTACATCGCCCGCAGCACAGCCTCGAAACTCGGCTCGCGCCCGTCGGGGCCGAGGAGACGGTTCGAGCGGGCGCCGAGGAACGACACGCTCGCAACCGGACGCCGCTCCATCCGCCCTTGAACCATCTTCGCCACCGTGCGGAAGCCGCGCGACAGGTCGTCCAGCGTGAAGTGGTCCCGCCCCTTCGGCCGCAGCAGCCCGAGGATCAGCAGGCTGTCGAGGTCGTACTTGAGGATGTACGGCTCGCGGTCCTTCGCCGCGTGCACCGACACCGCCTCCTGGAACACCCGTGCGTACGACGTGACGGTCTGCACGCTCCACTGGCTGGTCGTCACGAGGTTCACCAGTTGGGCCACGATGCCGTGCGAGTTGTCCTCGTCGTTCACGCCGCAGACGATCGTGCGGTACCGCCCGTCGAGCGCATCGCGCAGCATGTCCTGCCCCCACAGGATCCGCAGCCTCGTGCCGGCCTCGATCCGCGCGTTGTCCGGCGGCAGCAGCGTCACGCGGTCCGGGAAGTTCTCAGAAGCGAGCAGAGCCTCCGCCCCCTCGTCGTAGACGCGGGTGTCATCCTGTGCGGCATCGGGCATGGCGGGCCTCCTGGTCGGAGCAGAATGCACGCTCCGGCAACAGGGTACCGCGCTGGCGGGAGCGAGGCTCGCGAAGACCAAAAACGAGAAAGGGCCTGACCAGGTTTACCTGATCAGGCCCGATTGTCGGCGATGACCTACTTTCCCGCGGTGCAGTATCATCGGCGGCCGGGGCTTAACTGCTGTGTTCGGGATGGGAACAGGTGTGACCCCCGACCTGTGGTCACCGACAAAGCACGCGGCGCGCGTCAGCGCGGCGCGGGCGATGGATCGGACGAGAGCGCGGCAAGCGCCGCGTAGAGAGTGCCTGGAACGCCGGGCCGCGCCTCCCCGAGGGGATGGCGCCGACGCCGCGGCGGCCGGTTGGTGCGACAAAGCCTTCGACCGTTAGTACCGCTCCGCTGAGGGCCTTTCAGCCCGTGCACGCGCGGCCTATCAACCTCGTGGTCTCCGAGGGGTCTTCCGTCTTTCGACCACCAGGCCTCATCTCGAGGGGGGCTTCCCGCTTAGATGCTTTCAGCGGTTATCCCTGCCCGACGTAGCTACCCTGCGGTGCGGCTAGCGCCGCAACAGGATCACCAGGGGTCGGTCCAACCCAGTCCTCTCGTACTAGGGTTGACTCCTCTCAAGCCTGGAACGCCCACAGCAGATAGGGACCGACCTGGCTCACGCCGGTCTGAACCCAGCTCGCGTACCGCTTTAATCGGCGAACAGCCGAACCCTTGGGACCACCTTCAGCCCCAGGATGCGATGAGCCGACATCGAGGTGCCAAACCGCACCGCCGCTATGGACGCTCGGGTGCGATCAGCCTGTTATCCCCGGGGTACCTTTTATCCGATGAGCTACGACCCTTCCACACGGGATCGCAGGATCACTAGAGCCCACTTTCGTGACTGCTCGGCCCGTCGGCCTCGCAGTAGAGCCGGCTTGTGCTCTTGCACTCTGAAACGCGGTTTCCATCCGCGCTGAGCCGACCTTTGCGCTCCTCCGTTACCTTTTTGGAGGAGACCGCCCCAGTCAAACTGCCCGACACGCACGGTCCCCCGCCCGGATTCACGGGAAACGGGGTTAGGCCACAAACGTATTCAGGGTGGTATTTCACCGTTGGCTCCACCCGGGCCGAAACCCGGGCTTCGAAGCCTCCCACCTATCCTACGCAGAACATGCTCGTGACCAATGCGAGCCTGCAGTAAAGGTCCACGGGGTCTTTCCGTCTTGCTGCGGGTAGGCGGCATCTTCACCGCCACTACTATTTCACCGAGTCGGTCGTGGAGACAGTGCTCCAGTGATTACGCTATTCATGCGCGTCGGAACTTACCCGACAAGGAACTTCGCTACCTTAGGACCGTCATAGTTACGGCCGCCGTTTACCGGTGCTTAAGTCGCGAGCTTCGCCGAAGCTGACCCGCTCCCGTGACATTCCGGTACCGGGCAAGCGTCACTCTGTATACATCCTCTTGCGAGTTGGCACAGAGCTGTGTTTTTGATAAACAGTTCCCAGAGCCTTTTCTCTGCGCCCCGAAGGGCCCCCTTCTTGCGAACGTACGGGGTGAATTTGCCTAGTTCCTTCACGACCGTTCTCTCGAGCGCCTGAGGCTATTCGCCTCGCCCACCTGTGTCAGTTTTGGTACGGGCCTCGCTTCGCCCACGCGGCTTTTCTGGAGACCCCCGCCCCCGGGAACGGCCACAAGGGCCTGGGCACAACTGGTCGCCCACCCGAGCTGAGGAATCTGCACCGCGCTTCGATCTCCGCGAGGGGGCCGGAATATTAGCCGGCTGTCCATCGACTACGCCTTTCGGCCTCGCCTTAGGTCCCGCCTCACCCTGGGCGGATGTACCTTCCCCAGGAACCCTTGGGCTTACGGCGAGCGGGATTCTCACCCGCTTTATCGTTACTCAAGCCCGCATATGCACTTCCTCACGCTCCACGGACCGTTCCCGGACCGCTTCACCGCCGAGAGGAACGCTCTCCTACCACGCTTGCGCGTCCGCGGCTTCGGCTCCCCGCTTATTCCCGATCATTTTCGGCGCCAGATTCCTCGGCCAGTGAGCTATTACGCACTCTTGAAATGGTGGCTGCTTCTAAGCCAACATCCTGGCTGTCACGGCAATCTGACTTCCTTACGAACTCAGCGGAGATTCGGGGCCTTAGCCGGCGGTCTGGATTGTTCTCCTTTTGACGACGGATATTGTCACTCGCCGTCTATCTCCCGGGTCTTGGCCGACGGTATTCGGAGTTTGGTTGAGCGCGGTAGGCTTGTGGCCCCCAACGCTCATCCAGTCGCTCTACCCCCGTCGGTTGCGCTCCCGAGGCTAACCCTAAAGTTATTTCGGAGAGAACGAGCTATCTCCCAGTTTGATTACACTTTAAGTCCTCCCCACAGCTCATCCCATGTCTTTTCAACGACAACGAGTTCGGGCCTCCAGGCGGTCTTACCCGCCCTTCACCCTGGCCATGGGTAGATCACTAGGTTTCGCGTCTAGCCCGTGCGACTGAACGCCCTGTTCAGACTCGCTTTCGCTCCGCCTCCGGCCCGGTAGGCCTTAGGCTCGCCGCACAGACTAACTCGCGGGCTCATTATGCAAAAAGCACGCCGTCACCCCCCTTGCGGGAGGCTCCGACCGCTTGTAGGCACACGGTTTCAGGTACTCTTTCACCCCGCTCATCGCGGTGCTTGTCATCATTCAGTCGCCTTACTGATTCACTATCGGTCGTTGAGGAGTACTTAGCCTTGGGGGGTGGACCCCCCGTGTTCAGTCCGGGTTCCACGGCACCGAACCTACTCAAGGGCTTACGCACGCTTCCGGGTACAGGGCTTTCACCTTCTTAGGCCGCGCATTCCAACGCGTTCGCTCTTCCACGTACGCATCCGCTTTCGCTCGCCGCTACTCACGGAGTCGCTGTTGCTTTCCTTTCCTCCGGGTACTGAGATGTTTCAGTTCCCCGGGTTCGCTCCGCACGCCTATGCATTCAGCGTGCGATGGCCCCGAAGGGCCGGGTTTCCCCATTCGGACATCCCAGGATCGACGCTCGGTTACCAGCTCCTCTGGGCTTATCGCAGGTTCCCACGTCCTTCATCGCCTCTCAACGCCAAGACATCCACCGTGTGCCCTTCGTAGCTTTGTCGCACCAACCCGACGCCGCGGCCGCCTTCGACCGCTACCGCCACCGACGCCCGCTCTCTTGATCACGTTGATCCCGTTGACACGACGCGGGGAGGCGTCCCCACGCCGCCATAGAGGCGACGGCTGTTGATGCAAACCCAAACCAGCACTCAGGCACTGCTCTACTTTGGTGCTTGCCAATCAACCCCGACGACCTCGGCCCGTCGCTCCACAGCGATCGAACCGCCCGCTCGTCGGGGTTGGCTCTCGTCCGTATCCGGTTGTCAAAGATCAGAGGCGACGCCGACGAATCGGCGGGCCTCGTGGCCCGTCGCGGTCTCCCGCGGAGGGCTGAAAATCGGCCCCGATATGGGGCGAGGGGATACTACGCTGCGCCAAGGGGAGGTCAAGCCGCCGAACACCGTTCCCGCCGCGGTTTTTCAGCCGCCGCCACCGCCGCCTCCACCCTGTTTCCCGCCACCGCTGTCCGGGCGATCACGAGGGGCTTCCCGCTCGCGCGGCTGCGGCGCAGGACGCCGATCCGCCGGCTCCGGTTCGGGAGGCGTCTGGCCCTGCGTCCGCCCTTCCTCCGCCGATGCCGACAGCCCGCGATACACCGCCGTCGCGCGGTCATCGTCCGGGTTCCGGACCAGGATCGTACCTCCCTGATCCCGCAGCACGGCCTGGAACGCCTGCCGACGTGCTCCCGTCAGGCCGGCATCCACTCCGCCGGGAAGCCGCGCCACGTCCAGCAGCATCACGTCCGCCGACAGCGCCAGCGTCTTCGGAGCGGCGGTCGCGTGCTCGGGGATCGCCGCGGGTGCTCCCGCCTGAGTCTCGCCCGCGGGCTGGGCGGCCCGCCGGCCTTCCTCTCGCGGAGGCTCGAACCGCTCGCCCTCAGGACGCCACTCCTCCCCAGGCCTGGTCACCTGCTGCTGCACCGCCGACGAGAGTTTGTCCATGTCCCACAACAGCAGACCCTCAGGCAACTGCGCCGTCCCGCGGATGCTGTCCCCAGGTTCAAGCGTCGTACGCGCCCGACGCCAGTACCCGTAATAAAACCTGAACAGGTCAGCCGACGCACGCGGCCCGCGCCCAAGCGCATCGCCCTCGCCCGCACTCGTGATGAAGAAGTACTGCTCCGCCGGAACCTCGACCGGCGCAGCCCAGTCCGACCAAGGCCCGGCCAGCAGCGGGTCCCCGGCGAGACTCTGCTGATCCTCGCTCAGCGAGGTCTTCCCATACACCGGGTTGTTCAGCACCAGCCGCATCCGGTAGCGGACGACCGACCCAGGGCGTGCCGTCACGTCGTGCGCCCACACCCGCAACTCCGCGTTCTCGAGCAGCCGCGCGACACTCGTCCGCGCCGCCTGGTCGCGGCCCGGATCGTCCGGCGTGCCGCCAAGGTCCTGTAGACGCTTCACCTGAATCTCACGCTGCCGAACCACACCCTCGCGCTGCGCCTGCAGACGCCGCACGTTCGCGTCGGTCGTCGCGTCGCGCTGGCCCGGCTGAGGCTCGCCGCGCCGGGCGGGATCGGGCGCCCGCGGCTCGCGCCCGCCGGGGCCACGCTGGTCCTCGATCGCCCGGTCCAGCCCCGCGATGCGCTCGTCCAGCGCGGCGATCTGGCTCTTCACCCGCGCGATCTCCTGCGCCTCCTCGGTCATGCCCAGCGCCGCCGCGGCCTCGCTCGGACGCACCCACGCCGGTCCCGCGATCGTCCGCAGGTAGTCCGGCTGCACGATCTCACGCATAGCCGCGCGCGCGTCCTCGACGATGTGCCGCAGTTCCGCCGCGTTGGGCCGCTCGGAACGCACCTCCTTCACCAGGTCCAGACGACCCGGGATCGACGTGATCTCCGCCACGTTCGACCACTCACCCGTCGGCGTGCGCTCCTCTCGCTGCAGTTCGATGCCGAGCACCTCGAAGTTGTCGCGCCACCAGCCCGGCGGCAGCGGACGCTGAGGGCCTTCCGGCCCGTCCGGGTCGTGCAGCAACGCCTCGCGCAACGCTCGACCGCTGAACACCCCCTCCACGCTCACCGCCGCCTTGTCGAACGGCTGCTCCGCCGGCAGGAACGGACGCAACTCCGGCGAACCCACCCACTCGAACGGATCGATCGTCGCCAGATACGGCGCAGCCACCACGCCGTTCACCGGAGGGATCGCCGGCATCGCCATGATCGTCTCCGCGCCCGGCACGTCCTCCACGCCCTGAATCTCCGCGCCGGGTGTGCTCAACGAAAAACGCGAACGCGGCGCGACCGACCCCTCGATCCGTGCCGCGAAACGCTCACGCAGAGACTGCTCCCTCACGTCCGGAACCTCCGGAGAGGGATCCCCCATCCTCGCCAGCAACGCGTTCGCCTCGTTCTCCGCCGGCAGGAAACGCTGGTGCGGCGGGTACTCGCTCGACCCGATCTTCACCACGTTCGGCTCGACGACGAACTGCACCGTCAACACGCCCAGCAGCACCAGCGAAACCACGCCCAGCACGAGCTTCTCCACGTGCTGCTCGAAGAAGTTCACGCCCTTGATCCTCATGATCCACTCCAGAAGCGCCGCAGGCGCGGTTGGTCTCTCACCCAGGCTCGCCAGTCAACTCCACGCCCAGCCGCTGACGAACGACCCCGGGCATCAGCGGGCCGGTCCACGATCGCAGCCACAGCGTCTCCAACTCCAACTCGGCACGCACCACCGGCTCGCGGCCGTAGAAGTACCCCTTCTGCAGGTCGCCCCACACGTCCACGTCCGACAGGTTCACCGAAAGCACGGTGATCATGTTCGTCCGCGCCAACGCATCAAGGAACACCGGCAGGCGCTCCGACGACACCACCACCGTCATCTTCGCCCGCCGCACGTCATACAACTTGTTCGTCTCGCTCGAAACCCGGCCCGTCACCGAGATCGAACGGTCCAGCGGCACCGAGCCTTCCGGCGCGCTCAGCCGCGGCAGACGCGCGTCCCCGTACAGCGGCAACTCCTCCACCGAGATCCGCTCGATCCGCTTGACGACCGCTCGCTCCACCTCGAGCCTGTCCCCGTCCGACGCCGTGTTCGCACGCTCCACGGCCGCGAGCAAGTCGCGAACAATCCAGTAGTCCCATTGCCACTGGAACAACTCCCCGACGTGCGGAGGCGTGCCCCCCTGCGTCTGGTCCAGTCGCGGAGGAGGAAGCAGCGACGAACGCTTGTCAAAGCCCGTCCGGTCGAGGCTCGCCAGGTCCGCGTACACGCTGATCTCACGGGCACGCCGCTGGTACTCGCCGATCCGGCGGTTCACGAGTTGCTCCGTCAACTTCGCCTGCTGCTCACCCGTCAACTGCCCCGACGGACTGTCCGCAAGCAGCCGCTCACGCTCACGCTCCTCCACGTCTCGAACGCGCTCGAACACCTGCTCAGGAGAAGGCGGCGATCCCGCGCCGATCTCCGCGAACAGGCCCGCGTACACCGACGACTGCTCCGTGGATGCAGCGCCCGCAAGCAGCGTCAGCAACTCCCCCTTGAGACGCAACTCCCGCGTCGGATCGTCACGCGGCGGGTCCGGGAACAGCCCGTTCACAAGCGGCCTGTGATCCCGCCGGTTGAACTCCACCGCCCGCCGCATCACCCCCGACGCCTCCGCCGCGCGCCGGTCACGCTGCTCCTTCACCCACGCCGTCAACGCCGCGTTCGGCGCCTGACGCGCCAACTCCACCCCAGGCTCGCCGGGCAGCAGCGACGGAATCACGTAACTCACACGCGCATTCTGGATCTGTCGCAGCGCGTCGCTGCCTTCCTTCTCCGTCCCGACTCGGATGCTCGAGTTCATCTTCGAACTGAACACGAACCCCGCAGGCAACGAGACCACCACGACGGCCGTGCACACCACAACGACGAGATGCGACTTCACCCAGCCCAGCACGCCCTTCACTTGTCGCCCTCCTCGGACGCCTTCGCGTCCAGCAGCACGGCCTCGAACGTGATCGTGATCGCCGACTCCACCGCGCCCTCCGGCACTCGCCTCTCAGGCCCGAAGATCGGCGCCATCCGAACCAGCGAGGCCTCCGCCTCGAACGATCCCGGAGACGGCGCGCTCACCCCACTCTCGCCGATCAGGTTCTGACGGACCGGAACCGGCTCGCCCGCCGGACGCCGGCCTCCCCGACCCTCGTACCCGGGCTCCTCGTAGGGCGGAACATCCCGCCCCGTCCGGGCGCCCCGCACGCCGGGCGAACGAGCCGAAGCGCCCCCCTGGTCCGGCGAGACCGCGGCCTGAACAATCTGAAGCCCCTCCTCGCCAAGCGTGCTGATCGTGTACGGCACGCCCTCACGAATCGCGTTCTGTTGCAACCAGCGAACGATCGATTCCGTCGCCAGAATCCTCGCCTCCGTCGCGCTCCGCGCCGCCGTCAGTTCCATCGTGACACGAACACGCGGCCGACCCGCGCCGGGCGCCGGCGGCTCGTCGTACGCGCCACTCCCACCGCTCCACTGTTCCTCGTCTTGCATCGTGCCCCGGCGGCCTCCGCCCTCGCCCTCGGTGACATCGCGACCGCCGATCAACTGACGCTGTGCCCGCCCGGCGCCGGGGGCCGGACCCTGCGCGTACAGGTACTCCGTGCTCAGCCGACGCAGCGTCACCGCAGGCTCGCCCGACGACGACGCGCCGTTCGCCGCCTCGATCATCCGGCTCGCGTCGTCGAGAATCCGAGGGATCACATCGCGGCCGTCGAACACCGAGACCATGTTCGCCGCGTCGAACGCGCCCTGCCCCACCGACGTCACGCCCGCCGCGTTCGCCTCGCTCACCAGCGTCCGCGACATCGTCACCGCACGCTGGATCGACGCCGGCTCCGGCGTCGCCGCCGCCGCGTTCTTGTCCATCAGCGGGCGGATGAACATCGACCCCGTCGCAGCCAGCGACAGCCCCGCCGCCGCAAGGAACCACCGCTTCTTCCGCTCCCACATCGCCTCGCGCGAGACCTGCACCGGCATCAGGTTCGCCTGCAGCGTCCCCATCCCCAGGCCCTGCAGCGCCAGCCCGTACGCCGTGCACATGTTCAGCGACAACGCCTCGAACTCCGCCGCCCGAGGCCCCTCCGCCGTCAGCCCCTTGAACGCATCGATGCGATAGACGTTGATCCCCAACTGCTGCTTCAGGTACTTACGCAGCCCCGGCAACTTGAACGTAGACCCAAGCCCGATCAGCCGCGACAGGTCCGCCTCGCGGTGCAGCGACTGGTAGTACCCCACCGACCGCTGCACGTCCTGCACAAGGTCCGTGAACACCGGACGCATCGCCTGGAACACGTGCCGCGCGTGCTTGCTCTGCTCCGCCTCACGCTTCAGTTTCTCCGCCTTCGGATAACTCAGTTTGAACTGCTCCACCAGCGCCTTCGTGAACTCGTGCCCCCCGATCGGGAACGTCCGGATCCACACCCGACCCGCGTCCGCGATGATCAGGTCCGTCGAGGTCGTCCCCACGTCCAGCAGGATCGTCCCCTGCGTCTTCTCCGTGAACTGAAGGTCGAACGCCATCGCGTTGTACACCGCCACCGGAGACAGCGTCACCAGGTCGGGCACGATCCGCATGTCCCGAAGCAGCATCAACTCGCCGTTGATCCGCTCCTTCGTGATCGCGAAGATGCCCACCTCCACGTCCGGAGAGTCCGGGCTGACAAACGTCTGGTAGTCCCACTCCACCTGCTCCAGCGGGAACGGGATCTGCTGCACCGCCTCGAACTTCACGATGTCCGGAACCTTCTTCGGGTCCACCGGCGGCAACTTCGCGAACCGCGCGAACGCCGAGTGCCCGGGCACGCTCACCGCGATCGTCGCGTTGCTCAGGTCGAACTCCGTCACCAGCCGACCCAGCGCGACGCGCTTCGCGTCCTCCTGGTCCAGTTCCGGCGTCGAGAGCACCTTCGCGTGCGGGATGTACGCGAAATCGACCACCCGTGGGCGATCGTCCACGACCTCCAGTTTCAGGGCCTTCACGGCCCCGGCCCCGACCTCGATCCCCCAGCAGGTGTTCGCGGCTGGCATGGCAACCCTCGCTGCGGCGACGCCCGGCGGACGCTCGCCGATCGAACCGACGACCCTCGGCTCGTTCCGGACGCGGGGCACGCACCCCGCAAACAAATCCTACACGAGCCGATCCGCCCACGCCGCCCCGGAACCGCCCCGGCCACGACCCGAGCGACCGTCGATACGCCACAGTCTCCCGACAGTTCTCCCCAACGCAACACCCGTGCCCGCCGAGTTACACCCCCGTGACACGACCGTTACCCGCCCTCCCCACGCTCGAACCCCTCCGCCAGCGCGGCCCCCACCAGTGCCGCCGCCACAATCCCAGCCACCAGCC
>DAOMNQ010000079.1:0-12695 GCA_035443945.1 Phycisphaerales bacterium
GGTCTCGTCGCTCAGTGTGCGCCCGGTCTTCGCGTTCACGACCCAGTCGCTGGCGAGCACGGGCGTCTGGTCGTCGCCGGTGATCAGCAGGACGCGGACGGCGTCTCCGCGCGGCGGCACGCGGATCAGGCGGCCCTCGTCGTCGGGGACGAACCTGCCCGGCTCGCCCGAGTTCAGCCCGGCGAGCAGCAGGGCGGCGTGGACGTGCGAGGGCAAGGCTCGCGTCATCACCAGCGCCTCGTGCTCGCGCGTGTCGGGCGTGCAGACGATGACTTCGAGATAGACGTCCGGGGTTTCCGGGTGGTGGCAGTCGATGGGCACGATCCCCTCGAACTCGACCGCCCGGCGCGCGACACTGACACGAACGCCGGAGAAGGCTTCGACCCAGCCGTCGTCTGGAGCGACAGCGGGCGGGACATCCGGCGCGTCTGTTGGAGGCGTCGTCGCCGGTGCGTTAGGCATGGCCGTGCACCCGGCGAGCGAGCAGAGCGCGGCTAACCGGACGAGTGTGCGCATCGCGTCGCCTCCGCGCGTTCGCGGACGAGCCGGCAGAAGGCTTCGCCGCGACGCTCGTAGTTCTCGAACTGGTCCCAGGAGGCGCAGCCCGGGCTGAGCAGGACGGTGTCGCCGGGGCGCACGCGTTCGAAGGCGCGGGCTACGGCGGCGTCGAGCGTGCCGCAGGACGCGGCGTTGGCGGCCGCAGCGCGGGCGAGGGCGTCGCCTGTCGCGCCGATGGTGTAGAGGCCCGAGAGTCCGTGTGCGATCCGCGCGATGGGGGAGAGGTCGATGCCCTTGTCGTAGCCGCCGGCGATGAGGTGGACCGGTCCGAGGGCGCGCACGGCGTCGATGGCGACGAGCGTGGCTTCGGGAGTGGTTGCCTTGGAGTCGTTGAAGAAGCGGACCACACCGCCGGGGACGCTCGCCTCGCAGACGGCCTGCAAGCGGTGGGGAAGCCCTTCGAAGGCGCGGATGCCCCGCTCGCAGGCGTCGCGGTCCGCGCCGGCGGCGGCGCAGGCGGCGAGGGCGATGGCGGCGTTGGCGGCGTTGTGAGCGCCGGGGACGCGCAGGCCGGCGACGCGGGCGGAGGCATCGGCGAGCGTCCTTCGCACGCCGGAGGCGGACGCCCATCCATGCACGCTCGGGCCGAGGATGCAGGTGTCTCCGGGCCGCTGGAAGGCGAGGATTTTCCGCTTGGATGCTTCGTAGTGATCGATTGTGCCGTGCCAATCGGCGTGGTTCGGGGCGAATCCGGTGACGGCGGCGATGCCGGGGGACCAGCGTGCCTCGGCGAGCCAGTGGAGCATTGCGCTGGAGAGTTCGAGCACGATCCACGCGGCGGGGTCGAGGGAGTCGAGATCGGCGAGGAGCGAGCCGCCGATGTTGCCGCCGAGGGCGACGGACAGCCCCGCACCGCGGAGTCCGGCGGCGATCATGGCGGCCGTGGTGCTCTTGCCGACGGTTCCGGTGACGCCGATGACGCGCTCGCGGACGGGGAGTCGCTCTGCGAGGAGCGTGATCTCGGTGGTGACGGGGACGCCGGCGGCGCGGGCCGCGCGCAGGAAGCGGTTGTCCCATGGCGTGGGGACGGCGGGGTTGGCGACGACGAGGTCGCAGGTTGTGAAGTCACTGACGTTGTGCTCGCCGAGGCGGAGGCGCACTTGTCCGGTTTGGATGAGGCCTGACAGTGCGGCGACGGAAGCGTGGAGCCGATCCACGGGTTCGAGGTCGGTGACGAGGACGTCCGCGCCCTGGTCCGCGAGCCAGCGTGCGACGCCGACGCCTCCGCCGAAGCGGCCGAGTCCCATGACCGTGACGCGTGCGCCGTCAAAGGCACTCATCGGTTCGCTCTCGAACGCTGTGCGATCCAGTCGGTGTAGCGGGCGAGGATGCCTCGTGCGGCCTGGCCCGGCTCGCCCGTGCCGACGGGCGTGCCGTCGAGTTCGACGACGCTTGCGACCATGGTGAGCGTGCCCAGCAGGATGATCTCGCGCGCCTCGTGGAGTTCGGCGGCGCGGACCGGGCGCGATTCGACGCCGGGCGCGATCTCCGGCAACAACGCCCGCGTCACTCCCGCGAGGATGGGCGCGCTCTCGAGCGAAGGGGTCGCCATGCGCCCGTGCGCATCGACGACGACGACGTTGCAGGTGCAACTCTCGGCGACGAACCCGTCGCGGACCATGATCGCGTCGTCCGCGCCGCGTTCGCGCGCCTCGGCGGCGGCGAGCACGTTGCCGAGGAGTGAGATGGACTTGAGCGTTCCGCGGAGCCAGCGGCGGTCGTCGACGGTCGCGGCCCGCACCCGGGCCGGCTCGACGCATTGCGCCAGGCCCGGCGTCGGGACGCAGTAGCCGAAGACGGTGGGCCGCATCGGTCGCGCCGGGAGGCGGGTGCGCACGGGGTCGTCCGGGCCGGGCGTGCCGCGCGTGACCTGCCAGTAGATGAACGCGTTCCTGAGATCGTTCGCGGCCAGCAGTTCGCTGGTCAGTCGATCGAGTTGCGAGGCGTCCCAGTCGATCCGTGCCTCGGCCAGCCCCTCGCGCATGCGCGCAGCGTGGAGGTCCATGGCGATCACCCACCCGTCGAACGAGCGCAGGCCTTCGTAGACGCCGTCGCCGAAGAGGAATCCGCGATCGAACGCGCTCACGGCGGCGCGCTCGCGCTGCAGGAGTTCCCCGTTCAGGTGGACGATCATGCCGGAGCATAGAGGCACGGGATCGGCCGCGCACTGGTTGCCTTGATGCCGCGTGCCTTGATCTCTGTCCTCACATCAACGCCACCGGGTCAACGTCCACGGCGGTTCTGGAATCGCTCAGGAGCAGCCCCGCGGCCCGCGCTGCCGCCAGCATGGCCTGGATCGAGGCGGCGGTGGGGCCGTAGGCCTCGACGGCGAAGCGGTACTGGCCGGCGATGCGGGAGATCGGGCAGGGCATGGGGCCTTCGACGCGCACGCCGCGGTCGCCTGCTTCTCGAAGTGCGTCCGCCAGCGCCCTGGCCGCTTCGCCCGATTTGGCCGAGTCCTCGTCGCGGCAGACGATGCGGACCATGCGCGTGGCTGGGGGCAGGCCGGCGATGCGACGCTGGTGCAGTTCATCCTGCGCGAACGCGGGGTAGTCGTGGGCGGCGGCGTGGCGGATCGGCGGGGCGTGCGGCTCCCAGGTCTGGACGATCACTCGCCCCGGGCGCTCGCCCCGGCCCGCGCGCCCGGCGACCTGGCTGACGAGTTGGAAGGTGCGTTCGGCGGCGCGGAAGTCGGGCATGGCGAGAGCGGTGTCCGCGCTGACGACGCCGACGAGCGTGACGCCGGGGAAGTCGAGGCCCTTGGCGATCATCTGGGTGCCGAGGAGGAGGCGGACCTCGCCGCGTGCGAAGCGGGCGAGGGCGTCGGCGTAGTCGCGGCCGGAGCGCATGGCGTCGGAATCGACGCGGAGCATGGTGCGTCCGGGTTCGAGGGTGTCGGGGCCGAAGGTGCGGGCGAGTTCGTCCTCGAGCCGCTGCGTGCCCGCGCCGAGGCGGGAGACGGCGAGGCCGCAGACGGGGCAGACCGTGGGCACGCGTTGTTCGGCGAGGCAGTGGTGGCAGCGGACAACCCCCCCTTTGGGGAAGGATCGGCCGACGTGCAGCACCATGCCCGCGTCGCAGTGGTCGCAGGTCATCACCCAGCCGCACCTGGCGTTCGGGCAGGCGAGGTAGTGTGCGAAGCCGCGGCGGTTGACGAGGAGGATGACCTGCCCGCCCTCGCGGAGGGTCTCTCCGATGGCGTGTTCGAGGGTCGGGCCGAGGGAGGCGTCGCGGTCGCCGCCGCGCTCGGCGCGGGCGCGGCGTTCCTCGCGCATGTCCACGATCTGGACGGGGGGGAGGCGTCCTCCGCCGACGCGCTCGCGCAGTTCCCAGAGGCGGTAGCGGTCGGCCTTGGCGTTGGCCCAACTCTCGAGCGAGGGGGTTGCGCTGCCGAGCAGGACGGGGCAGTTCTCGAACCGGGCGCGCATGACGGCGACGTCGCGTGCGTTGTAGCGGGGGACCTGGTCCTGCTTGTAGGAGGCGTCGTGCTCTTCGTCGACGACGATGAGAGAGAGTCGGGTGAGCGGCGCGAAGACGGCCGATCGCGCCCCGACGACGACGCGGGCGGAGCCGGACGCCGCGCGTGCCCAGGCCGCGTGGCGCTGTGTCGCGCTGAGGCCGGAGTGGAGGGTAACGACGCCCTGCGCGCGGAAGCGGGCCTCGAAGCGGGCGGCGGTCTGGGGCGTGAGCGAGATCTCGGGGACGAGGACGAGGGCGCTGCCCCCGTCGCGCAGCACGCGATCGATGAGGCGCAGGTAGACCTCGGTCTTGCCGCTGCCGGTGACGCCGCGGAGGAGGTGGACGCCGAACGCGCCCAGCCCCGCGCCGACGCCCTGCACGATGCGGTCCTGGGTCGGCGTGAGTTCAACGGGATGGTCCGCTTCGACGAAGAGATTTCGCGGCGTGCCCGCCTCGCGGACGGTCTCGCGGTCCACCTCGAGGAGGAGTCCCGCGCGGATGAGCCGGTTGATCGCTCCGAGCGTCTTCTCGCCGATCCGGGCGGCGAGGTCGCGCGGCGCGAGCGGGAACGCCCCCGGGGGCATCGCGCGGATCGCCTCCCACGCGCGGCGAGCACCGGGCGTCAGGTCGGTCGGCGGTTCTGCATGCTCGACGGGCGTGAGTTCGGTTACGACGCGGCGTCCGGCGCGACGCTTGACGGCGGCCGGCGTCATCGTGGCCAGGGCCATGCCGAGGGGGCAGACGTAGTACCGCGACATCCATCGGCCGAGTTCGAGCATCGGTTCGGGCAGGCGGGCCGTCCCTGCGGCGAGGACGGCCTTTACCCGGTCGGGGGCGAAGCCTTCCAGGAGTTCCTCGCCGCCTACGGCCACGACGACACCGCCGGCGGGCTTGTCCCTTCGGCCGAGGGGGACGCTCACGCGCTGGCCGACGATCACGCCCTGCGGCGACCAATAGGTCAGTTCGCCCGTGCCCTCGATGCCTCGCTCGACGGCGACGCGCACGTAGACCCCGCCCTCGCGCGGGGGGCCTCGTTCCTCGCGTCCGAAGAGTGTCTCGGCCATGATTCCGCGTACACTCTACCGATGCCGATGCAACGCCCGCGCACAGCCCGACTCGCCCTCGCCGACGGCTCGATCGTTCGGGGGCGGGCATTCGGGGCGGCGGGGCGGGGCGTGCTGTCCGTCGCGGAGGTCGTCTTCAACACGGCGATGACCGGATATCAGGAGTCGCTGACGGACCCCTCGTACAACGGCCAGATCCTCGTGCAGACCTTCCCGCTGATCGGTAACACGGGCGTCAACGAGCAGGACGTGGAGTCCGCCCGCGTGCAGGTCGCGGGGTTCGTGGTGCGAGAACTCGCGAGGCGGCACTCGAACTATCGGGCGACGGGGGATCTTGCGTCATGGCTGGCGCGGCAGGGTGTGCTGGGGATGACGGACGCGGACACGCGGGCGGTCACGCGGCGGATTCGGACGCGCGGCGCGATGCCCGGCGCGCTGACGGATCGGGAGGACCTGAGCGACGGCGCGCTGGTCGAGGCCGCGCGGAACGCGCCGTCGATGGCGGGGCAGAACCTCGTGCCGAGGGTCGGTTGCACCTCGTCGGCCTCGTGGGCGGAGACGCTGGGCGACTGGGCGCCTGCCGGCGCGGCACGATCGTTGAAACCCTACCGAGTGCTGGCACTCGACTGTGGGGCGAAGCGGAACATCCTGCGGCACCTGGCGGAGCGGGGGTGCGAGGTGACGGTGGTGCCGCACGATGTTTCGTCGGAGGAAGTACGCCGGCTGAGGGCGGAGGGGAAGGCGGACGGCCTGTTCGTGTCGAACGGTCCCGGCGACCCTGCGGCTGTCGAGCGGACGATCGCCACGCTGCGGGACCTGGTGGGGCCGGGCGAGCGTGATCCGATCCCGACGTTCGGCATCTGCCTCGGGCACCAGTTGCTGGCGCTCGCGCTGGGGGCGAAGACGTACAAGTTGCCCTTCGGGCACCGGGGTGCGAATCAGCCGGTGCACGATCGGCTGACGGACCGGGTGGAGATCACGAGCCAGAACCACGGCTTCGCGGTGGACCCCGAGTCGCTGCGGGCGGTGGGTGGCGAGGCCACGCACTGGCACCTGAACGACGGCACGGTGGCGGGTTTTCGGCTTGCCGATCGTCCGGTATTTGCGGTCCAGTATCACCCGGAGGCTTCCCCCGGCCCTCACGACGCGGCGGGGCTGTTCGACGCCTTTGTGGCGATGATGGATTCCCATCGGTCGCCCAAGCCTGTGGGGAGGGGCGGGGCGGAGGGCGTGTTGTGACCCGGATCGGTCCGTTTGGGTTGTGATAGGATAGCGAAAGTGGTGGCCCGTCGTCTGGCAAGATGGGCTAACTCTGGCTTTGGCAGAACTTTGTGGAGAAAGCACGGATACACGGAAAAATGCCCGGATGGCTATTGCGTTGCGGGCGAAGGTGTGTATATTGCGCATAGGGCGGTGACTTTTCGAGTCGCCGCGGCTGGAGAGATTGTGTTCACAAGGCTTCGGGCGGGGTCTCTCCCGCGTCGGAGCGGATTCGCAGGCTGGAGACTCGCGAATCTCGTCGGGGGAAGGAGACGGTTCGTTGCCCAAGGCGTCGGCCATTGCCATGTCCGGTGCGAGTTCGCGCGAGTGCCGCGCGATGTCGGTTGATTTCGGTCGTACTCTCCGGGCGGGCGTTCCGTCCGGAGTTGATCGCGTGTTCCGCGTTTGCCCCGTCGAGTGATGGGGCAAGAGTGCGTCTGGTTCCTTTGCATCGAAGAAGGAGTTTGCTCAATGAAGGCCAGGAATTTGACTCTGTGTGCCGGCATGTGTCTGGGCATGGCTGGCGTCGCGCTCGCCGGTGACAAGCCCCAGCTCCAGACGGCGGGTCCGGGGGCCATGGTGCAGGCGGTGCGCTACGCGCCCGTCTCGATGATCGACGGCCAGCTTCAGGTTGTCGGCGAGTGGAAGGACTACCAGGGCGGCCAGGGCAACACCCGCGCCAGCGACTTCCTCTGGGACTGCTTCCAGGCTGACTCCGGCGGCGCCCCGATTGGCGGCCTCGAGTGTGGGCTGCCCGGCGACGGCTACCGCTGGTACTTCGGCACCGCGTACCACAACCCCTTCTCCGTCAACGACATGAGCATGGACGACGGGAATGAGGGCACCTTCGCCACCCGCGCTGGCTTCGCGTGGTCGTGGAACCCGTCGGCTCCCTCGCAGTGCTACGTCCTGATCTTCACCTCGGACGAGTACATCACCGACGCCTGCGACAGCACGCCTGCCGGCGGTGACGGCTGGGCCTTCGACTTCGGCATTCTCGCCGCTGGGGCTGGCTACTACTACACCGTCCTTGACTTCGGCGATGGCTCCACGGACGGCTGGGACATGCCCGCCGACGGCGACGGCACCGTCATCCACGCCCTCTGCGAGGCGTTCGACGGCACCTTCTTCTACATCACCTCCTTCCCCACCCAGGCCATGCTGTGGGGCACCGCTGACGGCGGCGGCCTCCCGGGCCGGCCCGGCACGCAGACCCTCGTCCAGCACGACGACGACTTCCCCGTCGACGGCGTCCACACGATCCCCGATGAGTGCTACTACTACGACTTCGGCATCTGCCCCGATCCGCTGGGCAGCATGATCTACTTCTGGGGCGAGCCGGGCGACGGCGGCGGCGATGACTGCTACGCCGACTGCAACGGCGACACGATCATCAACTCCCAGGACTTCCTCTGCTTCCTCAACCTCTACACCTCGAACAACCCGCTCGCTGACTGCAACGGCGACACGGTCATCAACTCGCAGGACTTCCTCTGCTTCCTGAACGCCTACACCACGGGCTGCCCGTAATCGCGGGTGAGCCGGGCTACCTCGTTCGTTCTGACCCCTAGGTAGCACCCAACGCCCGGGCCGAAAGGCCCGGGCGTTCTTTTTGGCTGTTCCTGGGTCAGCGCGGCGCGTCGATGGCCCCGAGCGCGGGCTGAAGCCCGCGGCTCCGACGAACGCCCAGTCGCGCGACGCGGACTCAGAGCCGGGGCCTTCAGGCCCCGTTGTCTTTCAGGCCACGTTCAGGATCGTGGGTACGACGGTCCCGTCCGGCTCTCGCTGCCCGGACGCGACGGCGCAACCGGCTCAGCGCCCCTCGTCTGCCTCTTCCATGGCATCCTCAGGTTCATGGGCGGGCGGTTCGGGCTGGACTTCGGGCAGTTGCAGGGCTTCGGCGATGGCGTTGGTCAGGTCGTCGCCGGCGGGGGCGCGGAGGAGCGGGCGGATCATGACTTCCTGGAGGAGGACGTTGGTGCCGACCTCGCGGAGGTCGTCGGTGGCGAGGCGGGTGCTGACGACGTGGGTGTAGCCGCGCTCGGTGGCGACGCGGTTGCAGGCTTCGTGGAGTTTGCGGTAGCCGTCGGCGAGTTGGCGTGCGCTGAACTCGTCCACGTCGGCGTAGGCGCGCTGCTGGAGTTCCTGGATGGCCTGCTGCTGGGACTGGTACTGGCCGTAGACCTCCTGCGCGGCGGGATCCTGCGGGGTCATGGCGATGAGCCGGGCCTCGAGGGCCTGGATGTTCTCGCTCATGGCCTTGAGTTGGTCGTTCCATGACGTGGTGTGCTGCTCGCGTTCGAGGCGGTAGGCCTCGGTCTCCATCAGGCGTTCGAGGAGGCTGAGCGTGTCCACGGTGCCGATGCGGACCTCGGCGACGGCCTCGGGGGCCGCGGGGAGGGTGCCGGTCGCGGGTCGGAGGCCGACGGCGAGGAGCGCGGCGGCGACGATCGCGCCGCCGGTCAGGGAACGCGTGATGCTGGACATGGTGGCTCCGGGGTTAGAGGTGGGGGGAGTGTAGGAGGGGAGGCGGGGGGCGGGAAAATGGCAAATGAGCAAAGGGCAAATAGCAAATGAAGCAGAGAGCGCACGGTCGGGGGAGCCTTCTCGTTGAGTCGCCAGTTCGCGCGCGCACGCTTGCTGCGCTCCGATTTGCCTCTTTGCTCTTTGCTATTTGCTATTGTCCCGGCCCTACACTCGCCCTTGGAGGCCCCCATGCGTGACCAGAGGCTGGATCGGCTTGCCGACGTGCTCGTGCGGTATTCGACGCGTGTGAAGCGGGGCGACGTGGTGAGCGTGCACTCGGAGCCTGGCGCGCTGCCGCTGGTGGAGGCGGTGTTCGAGGCCGTGCTGAAGTCGGGGGGGCACCCGGTCTGGGCGGCGCGGAGCGATGCGCTGGACGTCGCGCTGATGGAGCACGCCAGCGACGAGCAACTGGCGTGGGTCTCGCCGTTCGATGCGCACCGCGTCGAGACGATGGACGTGCACATCGGGCTGTGGGCGGACGTGAACACGCGGTCGATGAGCCGGTTCGAGGCCGCGCGGCTGGCGAAGCGGCAGCAGTCGCGCAAGGCGTATATGGACCGGTTCCTGACGCGGTTCGCGGAGGGGAAACTGCGGTGGGTGGGGACGCAGTTCCCGACGCTCGCGAGCGCACAGGACGCGGAGATGAGCCTGCCGCAGTACGAGAAGTTCGTGTTCGAGGCGGGGCTGCTGCACCTGCCGGACCCGGTGGCGGCGTGGACGGCGATCCACGAGCGTCAGCAGCGGGTGTGCGAGTACCTCGGGGCGAAGCGGGAACTGCGGTTCCGCGTGCCGCCGGGAGACGGGCACGACGGCACGGACCTGCGCGTGAACGTGGACCCGTCGCGGTCGAAGTGGATCAACTGCGCCGGGCACGAGAACTTCCCGGACGGCGAGGTCTTCACGGGGCCGCAGGGTGTGGACGGGCACGTGAACTACACGTTCCCGGCGGTCTATCACGGGCGCGAGGTCGAGGGCGTGCGGCTGGCGTTCAGGGGCGGGCGCGTGGTGGAGGCCTCGGCGAAGAAGAACGAGGCGTACCTGATCGCGATGCTCGATCAGGACGAGGGGGCGCGCACGCTGGGGGAGATCGCCATCGGGACGAACTACGCGATCCGGGAGTTCTCGCGCAACACGCTCTTTGATGAGAAGATCGGCGGCACGTTCCACGCGGCCGTGGGGGCGGGGTACCCCGAGAGCGGCAGTTCGAACAAGTCCGCGCTGCACTGGGACATGGTGTGCGACCTGCGCACGGGCGGGACGATCGAGGCGGACGGGGAAGTGTTCCACAGGGACGGGAAGTTCGTCGTCGGAGCATGGCGGGAGTGACGGAGCGGCGTGCCGAATCAGAAGTCTGCTCCGGAAAGACCGTTGCGTGTCGATTCGATGTTCATTCCTGCCGAACCCCACGGGCGCTGTACAGCAAGGGCAGGGTCAAGCCGTTTCCACGCAACAAGACGGGCGGAGAGGTCGCCGAGGCCGACCGGGGTGAACTCATTCGGAGGCACGCCCGTTGGCCCTCCGAGGTCGAAGACGAGAAGGCCCTTGTTCGAGGGATATCGAAGATGAGCCTGGAACGTAGGGTGTACGTGTTGCGTAACTCTTCAGCCGTCTTCCACGGGTGGCGGCATGGGCGGGAGTGTCCCGGTCGCGGCGTAGTCCGTCAGGGCTTCGGCGATGGTGGCGAGGGGGTCGTGGCCGCGGAGTTTGAGGGTGCGGTGGACGGTCATGAGGACGGCCTGCGTGGCGGCGCCGCGGTCGGAGCGGTTGCACTGGCTGTTCTTGCGCAGGATCACCGCCGGCCGGATCATCCGCTCGGCCAGGTTGTTGTTCCAGTCGGCCGGGTGCCATCACTCGCGGCCTCCGTCTCCTTCCTCCCCTCCGCCGTCTCCCCGCGCAGTGATGCGGGGGGTATCGGGCAGTGGTCGGGAGAGCACTACTGCGCCGCGGAGAGAGGGTAGAAGTAGGAGAGAAGGGAGTTGCGGCGAGTAGTGGCACCCGCGGTTTGGGAGAGCCTTCGGTGGGAAAGTAATGCCACCCGCCCGTAGGTCACGACCGGCTCGTCGATCGGCTCGCCGGCGAGGACGAGCAGGTCCGCGCCCGCGTCGGACTCCACCGCCGCCCCGCCGCCGGCCCGCGAAAGCACGGCCAGTTCGCCCGCGGACGCCTCGTGCTCACCGCCCAGACGCACCGACCCCGCGCGCACGAAGACGGCCGCGTTGTGCCCGTCGGGAATGGGCAGTTCCGTGCGCGCGCCGGCGCGCAGTCGCACGTCCCACAGGGCGACGGGCGTCACCGTCGCCGCCGGGCCGCGCACGCCGCCGAACTCGCCCGCAATGATGCGCACCGTGCCCGCGCCGCCGGGCAGCGGCACGCTCGGGATCGCGTCCGCACGCAACTCCTGGTATCGCGGCGGCGTCATCTTGTGCTTGGCGGGCAGGTTCACCCAGAGTTGGGCGACTTCGAACGTCCCGCCGCGCCGGGTGAACTCGCGCGAGTGCTTCTCCTCGTGGAGGACGCCCGCGCCGGCGGTCATCCACTGCACGTCGCCGGGGCCGATGCGGCCGCTGTTGCCGGCCGAGTCGCGGTGCTCGAGTTCGCCCTGGAAGACGACGGTGACGGTCTCGAAGCCGCGGTGCGGGTGCGTGTCCACGCCGCGCGGCTCGCCCGACGGCTCGAACCGCGCCGGCGCGGCATAGTCCATCAGCACGAACGGGCTGAGCCGAGATCCGACGGCCTGCGGCGAGATGACGGAACTCACCGGGAACCCGTCGCCGACCCAGTGCCCGGGCGGGCTGGGGAGGACGGACTCGACCTGTTTCGCGCTTGTGTGCATGGCTCGCTCCGATCCGCGTTTGCTCCCGGATCAGAGCATGATACACTCGTCGTGTACGCACATTCCCGCCCTGTACTATCACAAAGGATAGTGTGCCCGTGGCGAGGCCCAGGAAGTCGGTGAGTTGCCCGGTCGAGACGACCCTGCGCGTCGTCGCCGGGCGCTGGAAGGCGCTCGTCATCTACTACCTGCTCGAGGACGTGCGCCGCTTCAACGAACTGCACCGCCTGCTGCGCGGCATCTCGCCGCGCACGCTCACCAAGCAACTGCGCGAACTCGAGCGCGACGGCATCATCCGCCGCAAGGTCCACGCCCAAGTCCCGCCGCGCGTCGAGTACTCGCTCACCCCGCTCGGGCGCAGCCTCGAGCCGGTGCTGCGGTCGATGGGCGAGTGGGGCGAGGCCTACGCCCACCGCGTGCCGGCCCGAGCGGAGTAGCGTCGATCAGTCCGTGCCCCGGTAGACGTCCCGCCGGTGCCCGATGCGGAGCACCAGCACGGCGAGCCTTCCGTCGTGGATCTCATAGACAACACGAACGTCTCCGACGCACGCCCGCCAGAGATTCTGTTCGCCCGACATCTTGACGACGCCCGCCATGCGCGGCTGATCGGCGAGGCGTTCGAGCACCCGGACGACGCGGCGCTGCATGTCTCGCTCGAGCGAGCGGAGGGCTTTGGCCGCCGTCGGCTTGAGGATGACCTCATAGGCCATCGCTCACAGCCCCAGTTCGTCTTTCAGCGAGTCGAGCGACACGCCGCCGCGCTCGCGCCGTGCGCGCCGCGCAGCGCGAAGGTCCGCGGCCTCCTCCATCGCCTCGAGGCGGGCCAGGTCCTCGAGCGGGACGATCGCGGCGACGCCCTTCCCGCGCCGCTCCAGCACGATGCGCTCACCGCGGTACGCGACGCGGTTCAGCACGTCCGCCAGTCTCGCCCGAATCTCCGCCACGCTGATGTTCACCGGGGCCCCCCTGTCTGCCAAGTACATGATGTACATTAT
>DAOMNQ010000080.1:0-8761 GCA_035443945.1 Phycisphaerales bacterium
GGGAGGTTTTCACGCGGCGGATTGGGGAGGTGGCGAGTGTCGAGGGCGTGGAGCGCGTGATCGGCGAGGGCGAGCCGCGCGGGCCGGGGGTGGAGTCGGGGGCGGTGGTGCTGCGGTGCGGGTTCGGGGCGTTCCGAGCGAACGCGACGCTGCGCGAGGAGTGCTTCGGGCCGTCGACGATCGTGGTGGAGTGCGCGGGCGTGGAGGAGATGGTGGAGGGGGCGGGGTTGATCCGGGGATCGCTGACGGGGGCGATCTTTGCCGATGATGCGGATCGGGAGGACGCGATCCGGCTGCGCGATGCGCTGGAGCGGCACGTGGGGCGACTGATCTTCAACGGCGTGACGACGGGGGTGGAAGTGAGCGAGGCGATGGTGCACGGCGGGCCGTGGCCGGCGACAAACCAGCCGCACACGACGGCGGTGGGGGCGCGGGCGGTCGAGCGGTGGTGCCGGCCGGTGTGCTACCAGAACGCGCCGGCGTGGGCAGTGCCGGAGGCGTTGCACGGCGGCTGAAAGCACCGCCCCTCGATCAGGCGGAAAGGGCGAACGCGAGGTGGACGATGGCGGCGGCGTAGATGGCCGCGGCGAGGTCGTCGAGGAGGATGCCCCAGCCGCCGGGGATGCGCTGGAGGGAATCGGCGGGCCAGGGCTTGAGGATGTCCATGGCCCGGAAGGCGAAGAAGGCGAGGGCGAGGGTGACGACACCTTCGGCGGGGGAGGCGAAGAAGGGGGGGGGCAGGAGGAGCAGGACGAGGGCCATGCCGGCGGTCTCGTCGGCGACGACCTGCGAGGGGTCCTTGCGGGCGAAGCGGGCCTCGGCCTCGTCGGCGGCGGCGATGCACGCGCCGCAGAAGACGAGCAGGAGGGCGAGCATGGCGATGGCGTAGACGGGTGTCGCTGCGAGGCCGAGCGCGAGCAGGAGCAGGCCAAGCCCGACGGGCGGGAGAGAGCCCCACGTGCCGGGGGCGGGGCGGAGGTGGCCCAGGCCGAGCGTGGTGGCGAGCGTGAGGGCGATGCTGTGGGTCTTGCGGGATGGCATGGTGGTGTTTCAGGAGTTGCGGCGGAGGAGGTGGAGAAGATAGGGGATGCCGGAGGCGAGCGTGACGGCGACGGTCGTCCAGGCGGCGGCGTCGATGACGATGCGGCCGGGTTCGCCGGGCGCCCATCGGCCCCAGGCGAGCGTGAGCAGAATGATCGGGACGGCGACGGACTGGACGACCATCTTCACCTTGCCGGACCACTCGGCGGAGAAGTCGCCACCTTCGCCCTCGATGAGGGCGCGGAGGGAGGTGACGAGGAGTTCGCGGGCGAGGATGACGACGGCCATCCAAGGCTGGACGCCGCTGGCCTGGTAGCCGAGGTCGATGCCCTGTGAGCGGGCGAAGGCGGGTCCGGCGAGCATGACGAATGCGCCAAGGACGAGCACCTTGTCGGCGAAGGGGTCCATGACTCGCCCGAAGCGGGAGATGACCCGCCAGCGTCGGGCGAGGAAGCCGTCGAGGGAGTCGGTGAGTGCGGCGACGATGAAGACGGCCGCGGCGAGGAAAAGGATGGAAGTGGAAGCGGCGTCGCCCACGGAGAGGAGTGCGACGAAGACACCCGCGAGCAGGAGCCGCAGCCAGACGAGGGCGTTGGGGAGGTTGCGTTGGAGGGGTGTGGGGGGTGCGGGTGAGACAGGGGTGGGCACGGGGTCATGGTATCGGGCAGGTGCGAGACGCCCAGGCCACCGGTTCGTGGAGGGGCACAGGCGGGACGCCTGTGCCACCGGCTGTCACCGGCTGTGGGATCGTGTGCTCTTTGGGTTGGTTGATGGTTCGGCGGGGGTGCTCTATCCTCTGCGTCCCGTGGGCGGGGGTGGGCGATGTTCGCCCGCTACCGCTCGTGGGGCCGCGGTGCGCCGGCGGTGAGAGCGAGCGTGCGCTGTCGGGGCGGGGCCTTGGACGCGGTCATCAACCCCTACCTGTTGTATGTCGGTCTGGCCCTCGGGGGGCTGGGTGTGTGCATGGCGCTGCCGCGCCGGCGGGTCAGCCCGCAGGTGCTCGGGGCGGTGTTGGCGGGGCTGGGGCTGGGTTTGGTGCTTCTGGGGCTTGGGCTGCGGTCGGAGCGGTTGCCGAACTTCAACTTCTACATCTTCGCGGCGATCGCGCTGGGTGCGGCGTTGCGGGTCATCACGCATCCGAGGCCGGTGTACGCCGCGCTGTACTTCATCCTGACGATCCTGGCGTCGTGCGGGCTGTACCTGGTGCTGGCGGCGGAGTTCATGGCGTTCGCGCTGGTGATCATCTACGCGGGGGCGATCCTGATCACATACCTGTTCGTGATCATGCTGGCGACGCAGGCTCCGAGCGAGGGGGAACTGGACGCGCTGGCGGAGTACGACGCGGAGGCGAGGTCGCCGGTGGCGGCGACGGTGGCGAGTTTCGTGCTGCTGGCCGTGCTGACGACGATGCTGTTCAGCGGGGCGGAGAGTTTGCGGGCGCGGGACGGGGCGGGGCTTGACGCGCCGATCGAGATGATGCCGCAGCGGGCGGAGCGGTCGCTGCGCGAGGCGGGGGCGATCGGGGTGGTGGACGAGGTTGTCGGGGTTGACGCATCGGCGTGGACGGCGACGCTGCGCAGCGGGGAAGTGGTCGCGCTGCCGGAGTCGGCGCGGCTGACGAACGTCGAGCGGATCGGGCACGACCTGCTGGCGGAGCATCCCGGGTCGATCGAGATCGCGGGCGTGATCCTGCTCATGGCGATGCTGGGGGCGACGGTGCTGAGCCGGCGGCAGGTGGAACTGGAGGACGAGGCGAAGCGTCGGCAGGCGGAGCGGCTGGCGGCGGCGGGGACGGTGTTCGCGGACCGGGAGGTGTCGCCGTGAGCGGGTCTTGGACGATCGCGCAGGCGTCGCTGCCGGCCCCGATGGACGGGGTGACGCTGGCGCACTACCTCGTGGTGTCAGCGGCGATGTTCGCGATCGGGCTGGTCGGGTTCCTGACGAGGCGGAACCTGATCATCATGTTCCTGTGCACGGAGTTGATGTTCCAGGCTGCGGGGATCGCGCTGATCGCATTCAGCCGGTTCCACCTGCACATGACGGGGCAGACGTTCGTGATCTTCGTGCTGACGGTGGCGGCGGCGGAGGCCGCGCTGGCGCTCGCGCTGGTGGTGCTGCTGTACCGGAGGAAGGACTCGCTGAGCGCGGATGAGTGGGCGGAGCTGAAGGGGTGAGGGATCGATGGATCGAGGGATCGAGGGTAGCCGGATCGAGGAAAGAGGGTTGAGGTAGGAGCATCGCGTGGTTGGTGGGTTGGCTGGGATGACGGGGTTGATGGCCGCGGCGGCGGGGGGCGATGGCGCGCTCGCGGCGGGGACGGTCGCCGGCCCGTGGTGGGTGGTGCTGATCCCGCTGCTGCCGATGGCGGGCGTCGTGCTGACGCTGGTGTGCGCGATCTTCGACGTGCGGAGCAAGGCTCCGGCGTGGATGTCGGTTGGGTGTCTGGCGGGGAGTTTCGGGCTGGCCGTGCTGGCGTACTTCGAACTCGCCGGCGGGCCGACGGCGGTGACATTCGGGTTCCGGTGGATCGACGTGGCGTGGGGGGAGGGGCCGGGGCAGCGTCTGAGCGCTGACTTCGCGTTCGCGTTCGACGGGCTGACGTGCCTGTGGATGCTGTTCGTGACGGGTCTGGCGACGCTCATCGCGCTCTACGCCAGCGAGTACATGAGCCACGACGTGGGGGTGGGGTACTGCCGGTTCTTCGCGGCGTTCAATCTGTTCGTTTTCTCGATGGCGTGCCTCGTGATGGCGGACAACCTGCTGCTGCTCTTCCTCGGGTGGGAGGGCGTGGGGCTGTGCTCGTACCTGCTGATCGGGTACTTCTACAAGAAGCCCTCGGCGGTGGCGGCGGCGAAGAAGGCGTTCATCATGAACCGCATCGGCGACCTCGGTCTGCTGATGGGGATGCTGTTGACGTTCGTGCAGTTCGGGACGCTGAAGTACGCGGAGTTGTGGCCGCTGGTGGAGCCGTTCGTGGCGGCGGTGCGGGCCGGGCACGCGGACGAGGTGCCGTTCCTGGTGGGGCTGATCCCGGTGCTGTTCATGGTCGGGGCGTTCGGGAAGAGCGCGCAGTTGCCGCTCTACGTGTGGTTGCCGGACGCGATGGAAGGCCCGACGCCGGTGAGCGCGCTGATCCACGCGGCGACGATGGTGACGGCGGGCGTGTACCTGGTGGCGCGGACGTACCCGCTCTTCCTGGTGAGCGAGTGGGCGCTGCCGGTGGTGGCCTGGGTCGGCGCGCTGACCGCGCTGCTGGCGGCGACCATCGGCATGGCGCAGTTCGACATCAAGCGGATCATGGCCTACTCGACCGTGAGCCAGTTGGGTTACATGTTCTGCGGCATGGCGCTGCTGACGAGCGTGGGCGGGGCGTTCCACGTCTTCACGCACGCGTTCTTCAAGGCGACGCTCTTCCTCTGCTGCGGGGCGGTGATGCACGGGTTCGCGGGGCAGTTGGACCTGCGGCGGCTGAGCGGCGTGGGGCTGATGCCGGGGTGGCGGATCGTCGGGCTGGCGATGCTCGTCGGGTGCCTGAACCTCGCGGGGTTCCCGTTCACGGCGGGGTTCTTCAGCAAGGACATGATCCTGGCCGATGCGTTCGTGACCGCCGGGCCGGGGTACAGCGCGATCGGGTGGATCCTGCTGGTGACGGCGGGGCTGACGGCGTACTACACCTTCCGCGTGTTCTTCCGCGTGTTCGTGGGGCCGGTGGAGTATGAGCCGGGGGACGAGCATCACGGCGACAGCCACGATGCGCACGATGACCACGCGGAACATGAGACCGCGCACGTGGAGCACGGGCACGGCTTCCATCCGCACGCGCCGGGGTGGGCGATCAATCTCGTGCTCGCGCTGCTGGCGGTCGGGTCGATCGCGGCGGCGGGGGCGTACTTCGTTTACGCCGACCATCACGGTTGGGTCGGGCACCTGCTGCACGGCTCGCCCGCGGAGCCGACGCATGAGGCGGCGTTCGTGGATGCGCACGGGGACGGCGACGGGCACGCGGAGGCGCACGGTTCGTTCTTCGGGCTGGACCCGCACAAGGCGATGTACTTCGTGTCGTCGGCGATCGGACTGGTCGGGATCGGCGTGGCGTTCTGGCTGCACTATCTCGGGCGCACGACGGCCGCGACGAGCCGGGCGGATGCGCTGTTGCCGAAGGTCGGCCCGGTGGCGAGGTGGGCGCAGGGCAAGTGGTACGTGGACGAGTTGTACGACGCGGTGATCGTCAAGCCGCTGTGGGTGCTGTCGCACGTGCTGCACATGTTCGACAAACTGGTGGTGGACGGGCTGGTGAACGCGGCGGGGTGGCTGCCGCGGATGATCGGGCGGGCAGTGCGTCCGTCGCAGGGCGGCGTGCTGCACGGGTACGCGGTGCAGATGGCGTGCGGGATCGCGTTCGCGTTGGTGATCGTGTGGCTGATGACGCTGTGAGGGAAGGGACGGAGTTGCTGATCGCATGATGCTCGCGCTGCTCATCCTGCTGCCGTTGGTGTTCGCGCTGGTCGTCGCCGCGCGCCCGGCGGAGCACGCGCGCTCGATCGCGCTGGTGGGGACGCTGGTCGCGCTCGTGGCGTGCGTGGCGGCGATGCGGACGTTCGACTGGTCGGACGCGGCGGACACGGGGCAACTGGGCGGGTCGGTGGCGTGGCTGCCCGCGCTGGGGCTGCACCTGTCGGTGGGGGTGGACTCGGTTGCGCTGCTGCTGATCGCGCTGACCGCGCTGCTCGGGCCGCTGTGCGTGTTGGGGTCGTGGACGGCGATCACGGAGCAGCGGCGGACGTTCTATGCGTGGCTGCTCGTCCTGCAGGCGGCGATGACGGGGGTGTTCGCTTCGAGGGACCTCGTGCTGTTCTACGTCTGCTTCGAGTTCACGCTGATCCCGATGTACGTGCTGATCAGCCTGTTCGGCTCGACGAACCGGCGCGCGGCGGCGACCAAGTTCTTCCTGTACACGTTCACCGGCTCGCTGCTGACGCTGGCGGGGCTGCTCTACGTAGCGTGGTTCGTGGCCCGGCCAGAGCAGCACGGGGCGTGGACGTTCGACATCGGCGTGCTTACGGCGCACGCGCCGCGGATGAGCGGCATGGAGCAGGGCTGGGTGCTGCTCGCGCTGCTGGCGGGGTTCGCGGTGAAGGTGCCGCTCTTCCCGGTGCACACCTGGCTGCCGCTGGCGCACACGGAGGCGCCGACGGCGGGCAGCGTGATTCTGGCGGGCGTGCTGCTGAAACTGGGGACGTACGGCATCTACCGATTCGCGCTGCCGATCGCGCCGGCCGCGGTGCTCGAGTATGCGCCGCTGATCGCGGGGCTGAGCGTGGTGGGGATCGTGTACGCGGGGCTGGTCTGCTGGGTGCAGACGGACGTGAAGAAACTTGTGGCGTACTCGTCGGTGTCGCACCTCGGGTTCTGCGTGCTAGGGCTGGTGGCGTTGAACGGGGCCGGGCTGTCCGGGTCGGTGATGTACATGATCAACCACGGGCTGAGCACGGGCGCGCTCTTCCTGCTCGTGGGCATGATGTACGAGCGTTACCACACGCGGTCGATGCGCGAGTTGGGCGGTCTGGCGGCGAAGATGCCGGTGTGGGCGACCTTCATGGTCTTCTTCGCGATGGCGTCGGTGGGCCTGCCGGGGCTGAACGGGTTCGTCAGCGAGTTCCTGTGCATCATGGGCGCGTTCCAGGCGGACGACGGGTGGGGGCGCTTCGGCGACCTGCCGGGCGCGACGCCGGGGCGGCTCGGGCCGTGGTTCGGGTTCGCGGCCGGGACGGGCGTGATCATCGCGGCGATGTACCTGCTCTACATGGTCGGGCGAATGTGCTTTGGGCCGCTGATCGAGCCGGGCGGGCACGGCGGTGCGCACGGGCACGGCGACGAGCACGCGCGCGATGGCGGGCTGCCGGCGGACCTGACGGGGCGCGAGATCGGCGCGTTGCTGCCGCTGGCGGCGTTGTGCCTCGCGCTGGGCGTGTACCCGTCGCCGCTGCTGGACTCGATCCGTGAGCCTGTGAACGCGACGGTCGCGCACGTGCTGGGGAACGCGGAGGGCGGCGGCGGCGCGCCGGCGCGTCCGGTCGCGCCGGGTACGGTTCATGCGGAGGGCGGGCAGTGACGGAGAAGATCGCCATCCTGTGGCCCGAGATCGTGATGTTCGCGGGCACGTGCGTGGTGATGCTGGTCGGGCTTTCGCCGCGTGCGGAGGTCCGGCGGCAGACCGCGCTGCTGGCGGGCGTGACGCTTGCGGTCGCGGGGCTGCTGGCGGCGAACTCGCCGAGCGTGGCCGGGCCGCTGCCGGGGATGATGGGGTTCGTGAAGAGCCTGACGGCGGCCGTGGGGCTGATGCTCGTGCTGCTGCTGGCGGGGACGGTGGACCGGGCGGAGGAGAAGGCGATCGCGGAGGGGCGTGCGGCGTTCAACCCGCTGCGCTCGACGCGGGGCGAGTTCTACTCCTTCTTCCTGTTCAGCCTGACGGGCGTGATGCTGTGCGCCTCGGCGGGCGACCTGATCTGGCTCTTCCTCGCGCTGGAACTGACGAGCCTGCCGACGTACGTGATGGTCGCGATGAGCGGCAAGGGCGTGCGGCTTGGTGATCGGGCGGGCGAGGCGGGGGTCAAGTACTTCTTCCTCGGGGCGATGGGCGCGGCGGTCTTCCTGTACGGGTTCGCGCTGCTGTACGGCGCGACGGGGACGACGCGGTTCGGCGAGATGGCGGCGTTCTTCGCGGCCGAGGGCGTGGGGCCGATGGCGACCGCGGGGCTGCTGCTCGCGCTGGTCGGCGTCTCGTTCAAGATCGCGGCGGTGCCGATGCACTTCTACACGGCGGACGTCTATCAGGGGGCGGCCGCGCCGGTGTCCGCGTTCCTGGCGTTCGCGCCGAAGACGGCCGGGTTCGTGTCGATCCTGCTGCTGGTGTCGGCGGTGGGCTGGTTGCCGACGGGGGGGCATGCGCCGTCGCTGCCCGGGTCGATCGACGCCGCGCTGTGGCTGATCGCCGCGCTGACGATGACGGTGGGGAACGTGCTCGCGCTGCTCCAGACGAGCGTGAAGCGGCTGCTTGCGTACTCGTCGATCGCGCATTCGGGGTACATGCTGGTGGGCGTGATCGCGGGGCCGGGCGACGGGTCGTTCACGCAGAACGGGCTGTCGGCGGTCCTGTTCTACCTGCTCGCGTACGGGGTGACGAACCTCGGCGCGTTCGCGGTGCTGGCGTGCCTGGAGCGCGAGTCGGAGGGCGGCGAGGTCGATTCGGCGGCGGACCTGAAGGGGCTGTGCCGGACGCGGCCCGTGCTCGGATGGACGATGGCGATCTGCCTGCTGAGCCTGCTCGGGTTCCCGCCGCTGCTGGGGTTCTTCGCGAAGGTGCCGCTGTTCACCTCGCTGCTCGGGGCGGAGCGGTACTGGCTGCTGGTGATCCTCGCGTTGAACTCGGCGATCGCGGCGTACTACTACCTCGGGCTGGTGCGGGTCGTGATGCTGGACGAGCCGAGCGCGGAGTCGCGGTCGGTGCGGGCGACGCCCTTCGTGTCGAGGCCGGTCGCGGCGGTGGCGTCCGCGGTCGCGGTGGTGCTGCTCGCGGTGTTGGGGAACGGGCTGATGGTGGCGAGCCAGGCGGCGGGGAAGTACGAGCGGCCCGCGGTGGGCGAGCGGCACTCGGCGCGGGCTGAAGCCCGCGGCTTGGAGGTGGGGGTCGCGGAGTCGGACGGGCGGGTTGGAAGGTGAA
>DAOMNQ010000080.1:8785-12306 GCA_035443945.1 Phycisphaerales bacterium
CCGCCCCGGAAGAGGGAGTGAGCCTCGTTCAGAGCTCGACGGCGGCCCAGGCGCCGTTGGCGTTCGCGAGCGCGTGGACGCGGATCGAGGAGCCGACGAGGGCGCGGGCGGCGCGGGGCGTGGGCGTGAGGAGATGGAGGGGGGGGGCTTCGGCGGTTCGGATGGACGGCTCGGCCGCGCCGAGCAGGCGGGCGTGGGTCTGCGCCCAGGCGGCTGCGGCGGTGAGTTCGGCGGCCGCGGCGGGGCAGGCGTCGGGCGAGTCGGCGCGGGCGATCAGGTGCAGGCGGCCGTCGGCGTCGGTGGCGAGTTCGACGCTCTGCGCGACTGGGCTGCGCGCGGAGAGCGGGCGGAGACCGGGCAGGAGCGAAGCGAGCGCGTCGGTGCGCGCGAGGGCGGACGCTCGGGATGGAGGAGGGACGGAAGGGGACAGAGGAGGGGTAGCCGCCACGGAGTGGCCGGGTGCCTCGGTCGGTGTGCGGACCAAGGCGAGCAGCGATTCGGCGGATTGGTCGGTTTGGCCTCGGTAGAGGTTGAGGGCGCGGGCGGGGACCATGCGGGGGACGGGCTGGGCGAGTTCGGGGGGCAGGCCGAGGAAGGTCGTCGCGGCCTGACGGATCTTGCGGCCCGCGCTCGCGGCAGCATCGGCGTTCGCGCCCATGACCACCACCCGAATGATGGGCATGCCCTCGGCCGCGCCGACGATCGCTTCGGCGAGGGACTTGAGCGTGCGGTAGCAGGCGGCGATGGCGGTGTCGTCCGCACCGGTCAGGAGCGTGAGCGTGGCGGGGGGGGCCGAGGCGAGCGCCTCGGCGAGCGCGAGTTCGTTCGTCTCATCCACGCGGATGAGCCAGCGGCGTGCCGTCATCTTCGCGCGGTCGATCGCCTCGCTCAGGTTCGGGGACGGTGCCCCCTGAACGTCGTCAGTGCCGACGACCTCGACGCTCGCGGTGCCCGAGTTAAGACGGAGGAGAGCGACGGGTTCGCCGATCTCGGCCGCGCGGTTGCGGGCGTATTGGAGCACCCAGGGCGAAGCGAGGACGGGAAGGTGGCCGAGGATGAGGGCTTCGATGTCGGGGACCGGGTTACTCGCCGTGCGGCCCGGGCGGGGGGCCTGTGCCACCGGAGCGGGGAGCATGGGTTCGGGGGCAAGTTCGCCGTCGCCGAGGAAGAGGTCGGCGAGCGAGTCGTAGGCGTGCTCGGTAGGCGTGGTGATGAAAGGAATGGTGAAGGGGTCGAGTGGTGCGTCGCGTGATCCGTTGCGGGAGTCCATGGTGTCGAGCCTCGGTTCGTCTCAGAGGACGGCGGCGGGATCGGCGTGCGGCACGGCCGCGGGGCGGACATCGACGACGCTGTTCGGCTCGCCGAAGGCGTTGAGTTCCCACTCGCTGTTGTAGGGGTCGGCGATCCAGTGCCCGTCGACGATGAGGCGGTAGAGCCGGCGTCCGGGCTGAAGAGGGATGCACGCCTCGTAGACGCCGATGTGCTCGTTGCGGCGAAGATGGTGCTCGTCGGGCGACCAGCGGTTGAAGTCGCCCGCGACGGCGACGGATCGGCCGAGCGTGATCGGCTGGATGAAGAGGACGCCGGCGGGAGTCTGCCGTGCGCCGTACAGACGGCGGAGGGCCTTGTCGCCGGGGATGGCAGCGTCGAGATGACGGATGTGATCCTCGCTCAGGCCGCGTTCGGCGGCCCACGCGGCGAGGGCTGCCCTGCGTTGTCGGCACTGGGTTCGCTGCGCGAGGTCCGCAGCGCGCGAAGGCGCCGCCGGACGGTCCATCGACGCGGGCACGGCTGCAGGAACTGCCTGCTCGCGCGGTCCGAGGCAGACGCCCGGCCCGATGACGCGCTGCGCGAGGGCGGCGGCCGCGTCGGCGTCGAGCGTCGTGACGACACTGGGCAGGATGGCGCCGTGTTGTTGTGGCGCGGGAGCGGCGAGAGGCTCGCTGTCGGCTTCGAGCGTGGGGTCGTCGGCTTCGGTGGCGATGCAGATCGGGCGTGCCTCGCCGCCGCGGACGCTGGGGATGCCGGCCTGCGCGATGAGAGTCTCGGCGAGGGCGCGATAGTCGGCCGCGCCCCCGGACTCGGCCGCATACTCGATGACAGGCTGGCCGAAGGAGGCTGCTTCCTTCAGGGCAGGGTCGCGGCGGATGGAGCAGGGGAGGACGCGGTCGCCGTAGCGTCGGCGGAGTTCGGCGAGGAGGTCGCGGGCGAGGGGGGCGTCGTCCTCGTGCAGGGTGGGGAGGAGCCAGGCAGGGATGCGTCGGCCGAGTCGTCGCCCGAGGGACTGGACGGTGCCGAGTTGCTTGGCCGCGCCCTGAAGCGAGAAGTAACTCGTCTCAACGGGGATGAGGACGGCGTCCGCGGCGGTGAGGGCGTTGAAGGTGAGCAGGCCGATGGAGGGGGAGCAGTCGATGAGACAGGCGTCGTAGTGGGGGGCAAGCCCTTCGAGCACCCAGGCGAGTCGGCGTTCCTTGTCCGCGCGGTCGGCAAGGCCGCCGCGCGGGGATTCGAGGCCGGCGAGGCGCATGCGGCTTGGGATGAGATCGAGATTGCGGTACGGGCGCCAGATGAGGCGGGCCGGATCCGTGCGGCGGGCGGGAGCGGCGACGATCGCGTCGGTGACGTCGAGGTCGAAGCGGTGTTCGGGGACCGCCAGACCCGCGGCGCAGTGCGATTGCGGATCGACATCGACCAGGAGCGTGCGAAGGTCGTGCGCCGAGGCGAGGACTGCCGCGAGGTTGATGGCGGTGGTGGTCTTGCCGCAGCCGCCCTTCTGATTGATGATAGCGATCGTCCGCACGGTGGGCCTCGCGGGCGGCGTTGATGAACGCCCGGCTCGGCGAGCCGGGTACAAACCGGCAGCGGCGACCGCGCGGGTGGTGCGCGGCGTACGGAGTCGTCCGGGGGTTATCGGGTCGGCCTGAAATTGCGCTTGAAGAATGCGCGCGCCGCGGCGCAATCAGGTGGAGTCCGTGGGGCGATCCGTGCGGACCGCGCCGATGCCGGCGAGGACGGCGTGCGCGGGCGGATCATCGACGACGCGGGCCCGGCCGCGCTCCGTGGGGAGGATGAGGCGCAGGCGCCCGCCGTGGACTTTCTTGTCGCCGCCCATGAGCGAGGCGAGCGTGGCGTCGTCGGGCAGCCCCGTCAGGCGCGTGGGCAGGCCGATGTGGCGGAGGATCGCTTCAGCCTCGTCGCCCAGCGAGGGATGGCAGAGGGAGAGGCGCTCGGCGCACCGGCAGGCCGCGATGAGGCCGACGGCGACGGCCTCGCCGTGCTGGAGCGGGGCGTGGGCGGGGTTGCCGTCGGGCGTGAGCCAGGGGAGCGTCTCGATCGCGTGCGCGAAGGTGTGGCCGAGGTTGAGCAGGGCGCGGCCGTGGCGGGATTCCTCGCGCTCGTCGCCGGCCACGACGCGGGCCTTGATCTGCACCGACCGGCGGACGAGTTCGGTCACGGCGTCGGGGTCGAGGGCGAGGATGGCGTCGAGCGAGGCGGCGATCCAGTCAAGGTAGACCCCGTCG
>DAOMNQ010000081.1:0-2179 GCA_035443945.1 Phycisphaerales bacterium
CGGGCGGAGTATCGGCTGCGGCTGCGTGCCGACAACGCGGACCAGCGGCTCACGGCGCGCGGCATGGCGTCGAAATAGCGTCGGGCGTGGTGGTCGGAGCGGACGAGGCGGACGCCGTAGCCGCGCTGTCCGGTGTCCGGCTTGAGGATGATGGGGTAGGCGCCGATGCCGCCCGGGTTGAGCATGGCGTTTCGCAGGGCATTGAGTCGCTGGTCGGTGGGGGCGGGTTCGATGAGGGCGGCGGGCAAGACGTCAGGTCCGGCTGAGGCGAGGGCGTGGAGAATCTCGGTCTTGCTCTCGCCGACGATGCCGCCGCCGAAGGGGATGGCGGGATTGCAGCAGGTCCAGGTCATGAGGCCGCGGTGTCGGAGGGAGAGCCATGCGATCCAGGGGAGAAGGGGGAGGTAGAAGACGACGGGCGGCCAGTACTCGTGGCGGGGGAGTCGGTCGATTGCGGCGATGATGCGGCGGCGGCCGTGCCAGGTGGCGAAAGCGGAGGCGGCGCGGACAGCGAGGAGCGTGGCGATGCAGGCGAGCGCGACACCGGCGAGGCCGAGCGAGTCTTCGAGGGGTTCGAGGAGGGCTTGTGCGGCGAGTGTGGCGGCGATGAGGACGAGGGTGGCCCAGAGGAGCGAGCCTGCCGCGAGACCGAGCAGGGAGGCCGGGCCGAGGGCGCGGCGAGTGCCGAGGGCGTGAGAGGCTTCGTCGCGTTGCCAGGGCTGGAAGCACGAGACGAGGACGGCGGTGAAGGTGTGCCAGAGCGTGCGCGGGGGGGGCGGCTCGTCGGGGCGTTGGCAGGTCGTGCCGGAGAACCGGCGTGCCCAGTCGGCGTCGGCGGGGAGATGAGGGCCGGATCGGGCGGCTGCGAGGGAGATCGAGAGGGATCGGAGGGCGAGTCCGGCGGCAAGTGCGGCGGCGGCGAGGCCGAAATCGAGCCGGAGCGTTGCGACGAGGAGTGCGGCGAGCGCGGCCGCGTGCTCCGGGCGGAACCTGGCGAGGAAGAGGAAGGCGCCTCCGACGACCCACCACGGGAGCGATCGGACGGCGTCGAGGAGTTCGGCGGCGTGCCCGACCGAGCCGACGCGCGGGTCCGGGGCGAGGTCGGCGGCGTAGGTGAGCGGCGGGACGCCCGGAGCGTCGTGGCGGGCGAGGAAGGAGAGCAGGTGTGTGGCCGTCTCCTCGGCCTGGAGAAAGGGAAGGAAGTGCGAGGCGTCGATGAGGACGAGCCGGCTGGTGCTCATCCGTGGTGCTCGACCGCTCCCCAGGCGGGCACGAGGAGGACGTCGCGCCCGTGAAGGACGAGGGCAGGAACTGTGAGTCGCTCCATGACCGGCTCGACGAGGCGCTGGTCGGTGTCCCAGAACGATCGGATGAAGGCGTGCCGCATGCCCCGGTCGGCAAGCGCGCCGAAGTGCGGGACGAGTTCGGGCACGACGACGACGGCGAGGAAGCCCGCGCCGTACTTGACCCGCTCGAAGAAGTAACTCCCGGTGCCCTCGGTCTCCTGCACGCCGGTCGCCGCGACGAGGGCGATTGAGGCGACGCGGTCGGGAGCGATGTCCGCGGCGTGGAGGGCGACGCCGCCGCCGTTCGACCAGCCGACGAGGTGGGCGCGCTCGATGTTGAGGGCGTCGAGGACTTCGAGGACGGCGTGGGCGTGGGCACGGTTCGAGTAGGAGGGGACGAGGGCGTCGGAGTTGCCGAAGCCGGGCAGGTCGATGGCAATCACGCGGCGTTCGCGAGCGATGAGCGGGCCGAGGCGCACGAAGTCGAGGGCTTGTCCGGGCGAGCCGTGAAGGAGGACGACGGGAGCGTGGCTGGTGGCACGCTCCCGTCCCCACTCGAGGTAGGCGACGGAGTTGGTGCGGTCGGTGACGGGGCCGATGTCGTCGGTTGCGGGGATTTCGACGAGGCGGGCGCCGACGTCGGCCGGAGGGGGAACGTACCACGGGCCGACCAGGCTCTGGACGGCGTGGGAGGCCGTAAGGAGGGCGAGGTAGACAGCGACGGCGACGTGTGCCGTGCGCCGGAGACGGGATGGGGGGTTGGTGGCGGGGGTTGGCATCGGAGGCCGTTCTCGGAGCCTCGGCTGGGGAGTCTACGCCTTGTGACCGGGGTAACGGCCCGTTCCGCTGTGGTTGGTTTGGAACCGGCGGGCGAATCTTGTATGCTGGTGGGG
>DAOMNQ010000081.1:2231-12277 GCA_035443945.1 Phycisphaerales bacterium
GCATGGAGCGAACCAGGGCGTTCACGCTCATCGAGTTGCTGGTGGTGATCGCGATCATCGCGCTGCTGATCGGGATCCTGCTGCCCGCGCTGGGCAAGGCCAGGGCGGTGGCGCAGTCCACGCTGTGCATGTCGAACGTGGACCAGATCGGCAAGGCGAGCACGATGTACGCGCAGGACTACAAGGACGAGATCTGGTTCTCGTGGGACTGGGCGCGCATGGACTCGAACGGGGACGGGCTGAACGACGCTCCCGGGCACCTGTATGAGTACGTGAACAAGGCGGAGGAGATTCTGGCGTGCCCGACGAACAAGCGCAAGGGCCGGAACAACCGGGACACATACGAGAAGAACAAGAACTGGTTCGGCGGCACGTCGGAACTCGACTTCGACTACTCGATGCAGACGTTCACGAGCGGGTATCGGCTCGGCTCGGATGTCCGGAGCGCATACCTCGCACCGGCGTACAACTCGCCGACCAAACTTCCCCCCGGCCTCCTTCCGCAACTCACACATCTTCGGTCGGTCTTCATCTTCGTGGAAGAGAGCACGTGGTGGTACAACGATGCCATCACCGACGGCCTCTGGGGAAACCAGGACCAGGTGACCATCCGCCACTTCAAGGGCGGGTACATGTGGTTTGTGGACGGTTCCGCTGAACTGTTCGTCGGCCCGAACGACGGCGACGAGCCGACGTACAGAGGCAATCGCGACTTCGAGGCCAACGACGTCTTCGCGTCCACACGCGGACCGGACCACTGGTACCGCATCTACGGAAACACGAACAACCGACCCTACGGCTGGATCAACAACCCGCGTTGACGCCGCCCGTTCCGAGCGCGACGAACCGCCGGCGACGGATCTCGTCCGTTCCCAGTTGCCCGCACGCCCCCATCATGGTGCGGCCCTTGGTGCGGCGTCGACGGACGAAGAGGCCGCGTGCGACGAGACACTCCACAAACCGCTCGACGCTCCGTTCTGACGGGGCGGGCCATGGCGATTCGCGGCGGGGGTTGTACGGAATGACGTTCACCATGCCCCGAGTGAGGCCGTCCGGCGACCCCGCAGCGGTGAAGGGGCGGAGGTAGTCGGCGAGTTCGTCCGCGTGGCCGGGCGCGTCGTTGACGCCGGGGATCAGGACGTACTCGAAGCAGACCTTACGGCCGCGCCCGAGGCCCGGTACTGCGAGGACGGCGTCGCGCAGGTCGGCCATGGGCATGGCCCGGTTGATTGGCATGATGGCGGAACGGATCGCGTCGTTCGGAGCGTTGATGCTGACGGCTAGGCCGAGCCGGCGCCAGCCCGGACGGTCCATCGCGTCCGACAGCCGTCGCAGGGCGTCGATGCGGCCGACCGTCGAGATGGTGATGCGCGACATCGCGAGACCCGGGCCGTCGTGATCCGTGAGGATGGCGACGGCATCGAGGACGGCGTCGAGATTGTCGAGAGGCTCGCCCATGCCCATGAAAACGAGGTTGCGGATCGGTGCGCTGAGGATGTGGCGGGCCGCCCACCACTGGCCGACGATCTCCCCCGGCGTGAGCGATCGAAGCAGGCCCATCCGGGCGGTCTCGCAGAACTCGCACCCCATCGCGCACCCGACCTGGCTGGAGACACAGAGCGTGTGCGTGCGCGCCCCGCCGCGGCCGATCATGGGGATGATGACACTCTCGACGTTGAGGGCCGCGTTCCGGGGGAGGCTGTCGGGTGCGGCGCCGCGCGCGATGCGCTGCAGGAACTTGACCGTCGTGCCCTCGGCGACCTCCTCGCGCTGCTCGCGGACGATGGGGCCGGCGAGGGGCGCATCGTTCATCCAATCGGCGATCGCGCCGGTGCGGTGGAATGCCCGATAGTCGTCGAGCGCGCGATCACGCGGAGCGAGGCCGGCTCGCGCGCAGGCGTCGGCAAACGGAGCGGCCGGGAGGCCGAGCGGGCTGGGGGGCGTCGCGGGCACGGGCGAGTGTATGCGGTCGGCTACCATTGCCCCCGCACACGCGGACGAGCGGAGACGACGCATGACGTGGCTGATGGTGAGGGATGCGCTGCGGGCCGAGCCGGGTACGCGCTGCACCGTGAAGGGCTGGGTGCGGACACGGCGGGACTCGAAGGCGGACGGCGGGCTTTCGTTCATCAACGTCCACGACGGCACGTGCTTCGACCCGATCCAGGTCGTCGCCCGTGCCGACCTGCCGAACTACGCGGACGAGGTGGCGCGGCTCACGACGCACTGCGCCGTCGAGTGCGACGGCGAGATCGTGAAGAATCCCAAGGGGGGCAACGAGATCAACGCGACGGCCGTGCGCATCATCGGCTGGGTGGACGACCCGGACACCTACCCCGTGCAGCCGAAGCAGCACTCGTTCGAGTACCTGCGCGAGGTCGCCCACCTGCGGGCGCGGACCAACACCTTCGGGGCCGTCGCCCGCGTGCGGCACACGCTCGCATGCGCGATCCACCGCTTCTTCGATGAGCGGGGGTTCTTCTACGTCCACACGCCGATCATCACCGCCAGCGACTGCGAGGGCGCGGGGCAGATGTTCCGCGTGAGCACGCTGGACCTCGTGAACCCGCCGCGCACGCCCGAGGGGGGGGTGGACTACGCCGAGGACTTCTTCGGCAAGGAGGCCCACCTGACCGTCTCCGGGCAGTTGAACGTTGAGACGTATTGCCAGGCGCTGACGCGGGTCTACACGTTCGGGCCGACGTTCCGGGCGGAGAACTCGAACACGAGCCGGCACCTCGCCGAGTTCTGGATGATCGAGCCTGAGATCGCCTTCGCCGACCTGCACGACGACGCCGCGCTCGCGGAGGAGTTCATCAAGTTCCTGATCGACGACCTGCTGACCCTCCGCCCGGACGACATGGCCTTCTTCGACCAGCGGATCGAGAAGGGGCTTCTCGAACGGCTGCGCCACGTGCTGGAGACGCCATTCCGGCGCCTGCCGTACACGGAGGGCGTGGCCATCCTGCGCGAGGCCCAGGGCAAGGGCGTGAAGTTCGAGTTCCCGGTCGAGTGGGGCAAGGACCTGCAGTCGGAGCACGAGCGGTACCTCACCGAGCAGCACTTCAGGCAGCCGGTCGTGCTGATGAACTACCCCAAGCAGATCAAGGCGTTCTACATGCGGGTGAACGACGCCGGGACGGACGACGCGCCGGGCGACACCGTGGCCGCGATGGACGTGCTCGTGCCGGGGATCGGCGAGATCATCGGCGGCAGCCAGCGCGAGGAGCGGCTGGACGTGCTGGACCGGCGCATCGACGAGATGGGCCTTCACAAACCGGATTACTGGTGGTACCGCGACCTGCGCCGCTACGGCACCGCGCCGCACGCGGGCTTCGGCCTGGGCTTCGAGCGGCTGATCCTGTTCTGCACGGGAATGCAGAACATCCGGGATGTGATCCCGTTCCCGCGTGCGCCGAAGCAGGCGGAGTTCTGAGTCCCGGCCGACTATCCCGCCGTCGTTCCAAACCCGAAGAACCCCTGCAGGCCTGTCAGCACACCGTTGGCCGCGATGCCGGCGGTGATGAGGCCCATGACGCGGCTGATGATGCTCGCGCCGGCGTTGCCGATCAGGCGGTGGATGCGCTCCGCGATCAGCAGGCACACGAGCACGATGCCCAGCACGACGAGCATGATGCCGAGCGTCGCGGCCTGCTGGGCTACGCTGAACTTCGCGTTGTCCGTCGTCACGACGATCGCCACGATCGAGCCGGGGCCGGCGATCGACGGGATCGCGAGGGGGTAGATCGCCAGGTCGTAGGCGTCGGCGGCGGCCTTCGGCACGACCGAGACCTCGGAGTCGGGCTTGCTGGTGCCGAAGATCATGTCGAGGGCGAAGAGGAAGAGGATGATCCCGCCCGCCACGCGGAAGGCGTGCAGCGAGATGCCCATCGCGTTCAGGACGAACTGGCCGAAGACGCCGAAGAAGAGCAGCACGCCCGCCGACACGAGCACGGCCCGGAAGGCGATGCGGCGGCGGAGCGTCGGCGCGGCCCGAGAGGCGATGGCGATGAAGACCGGCACCGACCCGATCGGGTCGATGATGGTGAAGAGGAGGATGAAATCGTTGAGCAGGCGTTCCACCGGCGGCCCTCGAGCGGTGAGCATAGCGGAAGCGGGGCATGGGGTCGGCTCGATATGCTTCGGGGATGCACGCAATCCTCCTGGCGGCCGCTCTCGTTCTGGTCCAGCCCGCCCCGGCCGCGCGCGACGACGCGACGACTGCCGTGCCGATCCTGCTGGAGAGGATGGCCGAGGCCGTCCAGATCGCGGACGCCGAGGGGTACCTCGCACTGATCGACCCGACCGAGCCTGAGTTCGCCAAGGAGCAGGAGAACTGGGCCAAGGACTTCGTGAAGCGACCGGCCGCGGCGTTCGCCGTCGAACTGGACGGCGGCTTGTTGGTCGAGATCGACGGCGGCAGAGCGGCGATCGGCACGCTCACCATGCGATGGCGCATGCCCGACCGCCCCGAGCGAACCGTCCGGCACCCGGCGAGGTTCACACGCCGCGACGGAGCATGGCTCTACGCGGGCGAGGCGTGGAAGCGCGTGGCCGCGGCGGACGGGTCGAACGTCGCCCTGTACCTCGACGATGCCCTACGGGACGTCGCGGCGAGCGTGGTGGAGTTGCTGCCCGAGGTCCGCGAGCACGTGAACGCCGGCTTCGAGACCCCGCTGGACGACGTCCAGGTGGTCAAGATCTACGACGAGATGGAGCACCTCCAGGCGTCGATTTTTCTGAGTTACGAGGATGCGCTGGGCGGCTGGAACGAGCCGGGCGAGTCGATCAAGATTCTCGCCACGCCTCGCTCGTCGGCGCGGCAGTTGCGCGTGCTGCTCGCGCACGAGTACGGGCATGTGGTCACGTTCTCGATGGGCGACAGGGCGACGGAGATTCCGTGGTGGGTGGCCGAAGGAGCGGCGGAACTCGCGGCGGAGCGGTACTCGGGTCGATCCGGTTCGGAGGCCGTGGACCGGATGATCCGGCAACTGGCGGAACAGGGCGGCCTGGCCGAGTGGGATCAGTTGAGCGACTTCCGCAACACGCGGCCCGAGCACGGCATGCTCGTCTACAAGCAGGGGCAGCACATGCTCGGGTACGTCTCGGGCCGGTTCGGGAGGACGGCCCGGAACCAGTGGATCGCCCGCATGACGCGCGGCGAGACGCTCGACGAGGCGACACAGGGCGCGCTTGGGATGTCGTTCGCTGACCTGGACAGAGAGTGGCGGGCGTCGCTCATTGATGCAGTGCCGGGCGGGGATGAGGAAGCGAGGTAGCAAGAAAGGAAGTTGGGCACAGGCGGGACGACTGTGCCACCGGTGCCGGGCATGGGCGATCAGTTCTTACCCGTGCTCTCGCTCGGCTGCGCCTCGGGCGCGGACGCTACCTCAGGCGGCGGGCCATCGGGCGGAGCGACATCCGGCCCGCGAAGCACCAGCACGACTGCCCACACACAGGCCGCGTAGAAGAGCGTCATCGCGCCGATCCAGCCGATCGAATCACGCACGCCGCGCGGCAGTCCTGAGACGCGCTTGGCAACCGGTTCGACCGCTCCCGCGAGAACGGCACAGACCGATTCGGTCAATTGCACGCGGTGCTGGTCGGCGTGTGCCGTTTCGGCATCGGCGGCCGCACCCGGGTCGGGCACGCTCGCGACCGCGGCGGGCTGAGCAGGCGCCGGCGACTCGACCGCCTGCTCCCGCGACGCAGTGGCCTGCGGCGCGTGCGCGGGAGCGGCCGGCCGTGCCGAGGGGGCGGCGGTCGCGTTCGGCGGGCGTGCCTGCGCTGGCTCGTCGTCCGCGTCCTGCTCCATCAACTCCTCCGAGAGCGCGGCGAGTTGTCGGTCGAGCGCTTCGATGCGCTCGTCCGGGGGGGCATCAGCCGGTTGTGGTGCCGGTGGCACTTCATCCCCCCCCACGCCCGGCTCCTCGGCGTCCAGCCTGCTCAGCAGGCTGTCCACCTGGCGCTGGAGGTCATCCGCGCCGGCGGCCGCGTCGTCGAGGGTCGTGGGCTGTTCGGGCATCCGGGAGGCTCCCCTTCGATGATCGGCCAGCACGGCCCCGGACTCAAGGGTCGTCCGCTGGCGACGCGCTCGAAGGCCCTCTACGCTCGCTGAGAGCCGCAGGAACCGCCCACACCACCCCGGTTTTCGCCACCGACGCAGGGGACGTCAATGCACAGGGTTTTTCTCCGCGAGGCCCGGCCGGACGCCGACGGCGTGCTGACGATCGTCGGTGAAGAGGCCCGCCACGCGCTCCGCGTCAAGCGGCTTGAGCCGGGCGACTCGCTGGAACTGCTCGACGGCGAGGGGACTGTTCACTCGGCACGGGTTGAGGTTTTCGACAAGCAGGGCCGTGGCGAATGGCTCATGCGGGTGCGCGTCGAGCAGACGGAACGGCGGCCGCCGATCTCGCCTGCGGTCCACGCGGTCGTGGCCGCGCCGAAGGGACCGCACCTCGACGAGATGATCTCGCAACTCAGCCAGGTGGGCGCGGCGTCGTGGTCGCCGCTGCGTTGCGAGCGGAGCGTCTCCGAGCCGGGCGACAAGCGGATGGACAGGTTGAGGCGGATCGCGGAGGAGTCCTCGAAGCAGTGCGGCCGAGCGTGGGCGTTGCGGATCGGTCCGCTAGCCAGGATTGACGAGGCGTTCTCGGCCGCGGCCGCGATCGTGCTGGCCGACCCGGACGGCGGCGTTTACAGGCCGACGCGCAGCCCCGAGATTCGGCTGCTCGTCGGGCCGGAGGGAGGCTGGAGCGGGAGTGAACTGGATCGAGCGCGCGAGGCGGGCGTTCAGATCGCCCGCTTCGGCCCCCACGCCATGCGCCTGGAGACCGCCGCCGTAGTCGCCACCGCGGTCATCCTCGAAATGGAACGGAACAACCCGGAATACCGCAGCGCACTGCCGAGCGACCTGTAGCACAGAAGCCGGCGGCCGATTGGGCGAGGTCTCGTCGAAGGACAAGGAGAGCACCATGAAACCCCGAACGTTCACACTCGCAAGCCTCGCGTCGGTGGCGCTGCTCAGCGGCGCTGCGCTCGCGCAGCCGCGGCTGGATGAGGAGCATCAGCGCCTCGCGCAGGAGGTCGCGGCCAAGGCCATCGAGTTCATGCGGGCGAAGCAGGACGCCGAGTCCGGCGGGTGGAGCGTCGCGCCGCCGGGGCGGCAGTTGCCCGCCATCACCGCGCTCGTCGTCAACGGGCTGCGGCTTAACGGCATGCCGAACGACGACCCGGCCGTGCGCCGCGGCGTCGAGTTCCTGCTCGCGCACCGCAAGCCGGACGGGGGCATCTACGACACGCTGCTGCCGTCGTACAACACGGCCTGCGCACTCTCGGCCCTCGCGGGCATCGACGATCCGAACGCCATCGCCGCGATCGAACCGGCCCAGCGGTTCCTCGTCAGCCTTCAGTGGTCGGAGGAATCGGGCGACGATCCGACGGTCGCGCGCGTCGGTCCTGACAACCCGTTCTACGGCGGCATCGGCTACGGACAGCACGGGCGGCCCGACCTCTCGAACCTCGGTCTCGCGCTGCAAGGCCTGAAGGACTCGGGGCTGGATCAGGACTCGCCCGCCTTCAAGCGTGCCACCGTCTTCCTGTCGCGCCTCCAGATGGTGGACGAGATCAACGACATGCCCTACGCCGACGGGTCCGAGCAGGGCGGGTTCATCTACGCCACCGGTCCCGATGCCGCTCATCCGACCATCGGTGAGTCGAAGGCCGGCGAGATCGTGGAGACCCTTCCCGACGGGACGAAGGTGAGTCGGCTGCGGGCGTACGGGTCGATGACGTACACCGGCTTCAAGAGTTACGTCTACGCCGGGCTGCCGCGCGACGACGAGCGGGTGCAGGCCGCGCTGAACTGGCTGCGCCGGCACTATTCGCTCGATGAGAACCCCGGGCTGGGCCAGGAGGGGCTGTACTACTACTACGTCGTGATGGCCCGCGCCCTCGACGCCTGGGATGAGCCGGCAATCCAGGTCACAACCGAGGACGGACGCGAGGAATCCCGCCGATGGGCCGAGGACCTCGTCCGCAAACTCGCGTCGCTCCAGCAGCCGGACGGTTCGTTCCGCCCTATCGCCGCACGGTGGATGGAGGGCGATCCCGAACTCATCACGGCCTACGCGTTGATCGCGCTCGGCGCGGCGCGGGGCGGCCCGGTAAACTGACCTCCCACGACATCGCACACGAAAGGCACCCGATGACCACCGCCCCCGCCCATTACACGCAACTCACCACGCTGCTGCGCGAGGCCGCGACGCTCGAATCCGTCGCTCAACTCCTCGGCTGGGACCAGGAGACCTACATGCCCCCTGCCGGCGCGGCGACCCGCGCCGAGCAGTCCGCCGCGTTGGCCACGCTGGTGCATCAGCGCCGGACGGATCCGCGCATCGGAGACCTGATCGCGGCGTGCGAGGGGGACAGCTCGATCACGGCCGACGCCGACAGCCCGCGGGCACGCAACGTGCGCGAGGCTCGACGGGCCTTCGACAAGGCGACGAAACTGCCCTCCGACCTCGTCGCGGAACTCGCTCGCGTCGGTAGTCAGTCTCAGCAGGTCTGGAAGGAAGCCCGCGAGAAGAACGACTTCGCCATGTTCGCCCCGTGGCTGGAGAAGATGTTCGGCCTCTCACGGCGCAAGGCAGAGTGCTACGGCGTGCCGCAGGGCGGCGAACTCTACGACGCCCTGATCGACGACTACGAGCCGGGCGCACGGGCCGCCGAGATCGATCGTGTCTTCACGCCGCTGGCCGACAGGCTCAGCACGCTCGTGCAGGAGTTGCAGGACTCGGGGCGCGCGCCCTCCGACGCACCGACTCGAGTGAAGATCGACGCCGCACGGCAGCACGAGTTCGGCGCGTTCGTGATCAAGGCGCTCGGCTTCGACACCAACGCCGGGCGGCTCGACGTGACCACGCACCCCTTCTGTTCAGGCATCGCGCCGGGCGACACGCGCCTGACCACCCGCTACCGCGAGGAACGCTTCACCGACGCCCTCTACGGCACCATGCACGAGTGCGGGCACGGGCTGTACGAGCAGGGGCTGCCCAAGGGCGACCACTTCGGCGAGCCGCTGGGCGATTCCATCTCGCTCGGCATCCACGAGAGCCAGTCTCGCATGTGGGAGAACTTCGTCGGGCGGTCGCGGGCGTTCTGGGAGTGGGCGCTGCCGCACGCGAAGCGCATCCTCGGCTCCGCGCTCGAGCCGTTCGGCGTGGACGATCTGTACCGGGCCGTCAACCGCAGCGAGCGGTCGTTCATCCGCGTCGAAGCGGATGAGTCAACGTACAACCTGCACGTCATGCTCCGCTTCGGGATCGAGCGGTCGCTGCTGCGGGGCGACCTCACGCCGCGCGACGTGCCGGGTGCCTGGAACGAGCGCTTCGAGCGGCTGCTGGGCGTGAAGGTGCCCGACGACCGTCGCGGCTGCCTGCAGGACGTGCACTGGAGTTTCGGGCTGATCGGCTACTTCCCGACCTACACGCTCGGGAACCTGCACGCCGCCCAGATGTGGGAGAAAATCAAGGCCGACCTGCCCACGCTGGATGCCGACATGGCCCGCGGCGAGTTCGCCCCGCTGCTCGGCTGGCTGCGCACCAACGTCCACGCCCACGGCAAGCGGTGGCGCGCCGACGAGTTGTGCAAGCGCATCACCGGCAAGCCGCTCTCTGCCGACCCGCTCATGCGGCACCTGGAGGGCAAACTGCGGCCGATCTACGGCCTGTAGCCGTTGCACGTGGGGAGCGCTTGCATGAAGGACCGCATTCGCGATCTTCTGGCGCATGCCGTGCTGCTGCCCCAGGCGGAACGCTCGCGCTTCCTTGAACGCGAGTGCACCGGCGATGAGGCGCTGCTCGCCGAGGTCCGATCGCTGCTCGAAGCCATCGAATCCGCCGGGGGGTTTCTGGCGTCGCCAACCTCCCCGCCGTTCGAGTCTCCGACCTCGGCATCGCCGTTGTCGGGGACGATCGGCTCGTCGAATCAGCCCGGCGACCTCATCGGCCGCTACAAGTTATTGCAGGTGATCGGTGAGGGCGGGT
>DAOMNQ010000082.1:0-12234 GCA_035443945.1 Phycisphaerales bacterium
GATGATTTTTGCATGTGTCTCCGCTGTCTCGGCGTGTTTGCGCATCTCGCGTCGGATGCCATCCAACATCCCCAAAATCGAGCGCAGTGCATCGTCGGTGTGGGCGTAGTCGATCAGGCCTTGGAGGCCGTCGCCGGGCCGGTGCGCGGGTTCGAGCCGGCCGGGGGGGGGGCGGAGCGTGGAGAGGGATCGGGCGATGGACTCGGCGGAGATCGCGCACGCCGCGTGCGCCGCTGCCACCGCCTGCAGCACGTTCATGGCGTTGTGCCTGCCGACGAGCGGGGCGAGGCTCTCGATCCCCCCCCAACCGCCGCTGATGCGCAGCCGCATTCCCGAGGCCAACGTCTCCAGCACGATGACCTCCGCGCTGCGCTCCCCGTGCTCCTTCGGTCTTCTGCCTCCGGCCTCCTCGGCCATTTCCCACTCCCGGCATCGCACGACGCCCGCCGCGCACGACCGGATCATGCGATCGTGCCACGGGTCGTCGGCGTTGACGACGGCGGTGGCGTTCGGCGGCAGCGCGTCGAAGAGTCGGGCCTTGGCGGCGGCGTAGTCGTCCATCGAGCCGTGGTAGTCCTGGTGGTCGCCGGTGAGATTGCTGAAGACAGCGGCGGCGAAGCGCAGGCCCGCAGCGCGGCGCTGGTCGAGGGCGTGGCTCGAGACTTCCATCACGGCGGCGCTGCAGCCGTTCGCCACCATGCGGGCGAGCATCGCGCTCGTCTCCACCGCGCCGGGCGTGGTGAGCGTGGAAGCGCGCGGCCCGGACCCGTCGTCGGTGAAGACGGTGCCGATGAGGCCGCATGGGACGCCCGCGCCGATGAGCAACTGCTGCACCAGGTGGGCGGTGGTCGTCTTGCCGTTGGTGCCGGTGATGCCGATGAGGGTGAGGCGTGTGGACGGGTCGCCGTGGAATCGCTCGGCGAGGCGTGCGGCGGCCGTTGGCACGTCGTCGGCCACGAGGAGCACTGCCCCGCCGGGCGCTCCGATCGTCTCGATGCTGCGGTCGGTGAGCACCGCCGCCGCGCCGCGCGCCACGGCATCGCCGATGAACGCCCGCCCGTCGGCCACCGTGCCGGGCCGCGCGATGAAGAGGTCGCCCGGCCCTGCCCGGCGCGAGTCCTCCGTCACGCCGCGGATGACAACCCCGGCGCACGCACCGCTTGCGCGAATCCCCGTCCCCTCGATGAGCCTCGCCAGGTCCATTGCCGCGCACACGCTCCTCGCCGTGCCTGTTGCCTCTCTGGTTTGGCCATTTGGCCCTTCGGCGCTCTGGCCGTTTGCCTACGGCAGCACGATCATCGCGTCGCCGTAACTGTAAAATCGGTACCCGCTGTTGATCGCCTGCACATACGCCCGCTTCAGTTTTTCGACGCCGTTTTCGCCGAGTCGTGCCGCGACCATGGCCATGAGCGTCGAGCGCGGCAGGTGGAAGTTCGTCATCATCCCGTCCACCCACCGCCACCGATACCCCGGCGTGATGAGCAGCCGGGTCTCGATCGCGGACGGCACGGTCCCGGTGCGCTCGCACTCGGCGGCGTAGGTCTCGAGCGTGCGCCCGGCGGTTGTGCCGACGGCGATCACTCGCCCGCCCTCGCGCCGCGTCCGCTCCACCAGCCCGACCGTCTCCGGCGTCATCGAGCACCACTCGGCGTGCATCGGGTGCTGCTCGACGGACTCGGTCTCGACGGCGCGGAATGTGCCCGCGCCGACGTGCAGCGTGACGCCGGCGATCCGCACGCCCCGTTCCTCCACCGCACGCAGCAGGCCCTCGGTGAAGTGCAGCCCGGCCGTCGGGGCCGCGACGGAGCCGGCGGCGGCGTTCGGCTTCTCTTTGGCCCTTTGGCCATGTGGCCCTTTGGCGCTTTCCCCGTCCTCCGCGTACACCGTCTGGTACCACTCCCGATCCTCGGGCGCATCGGTCGCCAGCCCGGCCGCACGCCGCGCAGCGAGGATGTACGGCGGCAGCGGGGCGACCCCGATCCGCTCCAGCACCTCCGGCGCACGCAAGCCTCGCTCCCCGGCGTCGTCCTCGTTGCCCCTTTGGCCATTCGGCTCTTTGGCCACTTGCTCCACGCGCACGACCCACGCTCCCGCCGGCTCCGGCGCGCGTTCGAGCAGCACGAGGACGATGCCGGATTCGCTCTTCCCGCCTTGCTCCTCCTCTTTGGCCCTTTGGCCCTTTGGCTCTTTGGCAATTTGCTCCACCCGCACGCGTGCTCCCTCGCGGAACCGTCTCGCCCGCAGCAGGCAGACCCATGTGCCCGGGGTCGGGCCGTCGTGCAGGTACAGTCCGTCGACGCGGCCGCCGGTGTCCTCGCGCAGGCCGGTGAATCGAGCGGGCAGGACGCGCGAGCGGTTGAGGACGAGGAGATCGCCGGGGTGCAGCAGGCGGGGCAGGTCGCGCACGGTGAGGTGTTCGAGCCGGTCGGGGTCGGTGCGGCTGAGCACGAGCAGGCGGGCGGAGTCGCGCGGGTCGGCGGGGCGCACCGCGATGCGGTCGGGTGGCAGGTCGTACTCGAGTTCCGCCGTCCGAAGCACGCTGCCTCCTCGCCACGCCCCGCGTCGCCCGCCGGCAACCACCGGCACAACCCGCACCCCGACCCGCCCGCGGCCCGCGATCTTATCGGCCGCACCGGCCTCGGCCCGGCGTTCTCACCGCGCCCCGCATGAAGGTCCACTGCGACGCCGAGGCCGCGATCCCGTTCGACCTGCACCTGGCGCGCGAGAACCGCGTTGCCCGCGAGTGCGCCCGGCGCGTGACGCCGTGCCCGCCGACGGTGCGCGCGCCGTGCGTCGATGATGGCTCACGCGGCACGCCCGGGACGGTGGCGCGGTCGCCTTCGGCGCGGCCGCAGTCGCGCGAGCCGCGTGCGACGAGGCCCGATGCCCCGCGCCTGGCCGAGGTTGCGCCCGTGCCGGTGCGTCTGAAGGTGGAGCGAGTGGAGACGGTGTACCGGGTGCGCCAGTTCATGCCGCGCGGGTCGATGGTGGATGTAGTGGTGTGAGGATGGCCGAGGCTTGCCTGGGACGCCGTCGCCTGTGAGCCTCAACGCCAAGCACGCCGTTCCCTCGATGACCGGCGGCGCGATGATCGAGACCCACGAACACCGATGGCCAGGCGGCCAAGACAAGCCCGAACACACCCCGTATACTCGGCCATGGCGCGCCCGACGCGGAGCACGAGCCGGAGCAGGGTGCGGAAGGGCCGCATGGCACCGGTCAAGATCAACGCCGACAAGCCGCACCTGTGGAAGGCCGATGTCGCGGCCTCGGTCGATCAGTTCAATCACTGGTTCATGCGTTTCGCGCCCGAAGCCTTTCGCTCGACGCGCACCAGGACCACGGAGCACGTCAAGGCTGCGCACCAGGCGACGAGCGATCTCCGAGTGATCGACTGAGTTACTCTTCGTGCAAACCCGGCATCGCTCTCGACGCTGCGTATGTGCACTGCCCCTCCGCTTGCGGTGGACCGCCTGGTCGGCTTGTCCGGCGCGAGCAAGTCACTCATCGGTAGCATGGAGAAGGGCAAGCTGTCAGTCCGCATGAAATCGGAGTTGCTGGACGAGAATCTTGCCAAGGTCTGCGCTGTGCTGACCGAGTTGCTCGACCGCGACATCTTCCCGTGGCTTGGTGCTGGCAAGAACCCGACGGACCACGAGCGCGATCGAGCATCAACAATCGTGGCCGACCGGCTGTGCAGCGCCGTCGCCAACCCAATCGTCCGCAATGCTCAGGAACAGCGCCAACTCGCGCACCTCGGTGAATGGCTGGACAAACGGGGGGTATCGCAAGCAGACCCATGCTGCCGGGAAGCCGCTCTCGGAGATGGAAGCGGGAACGTATTCGTTGCGCATGAACGTGTCCGTGGGTAGGTTCGTCAAGGTCAACATCCCCATCGACGTGGTGATCCAACCGAAGAAACCGCGGAAGGACCGCCTGCCCATCCTTGTCGAAGCCAAGTCGGCGGGCGACTTCACCAACACGAACAAGCGTCGCAAGGAGGAGGCGACCAAGATCCACCAACTCCAGGCGACCTACGGCAGGGCCGTGTGCTTCATCCTGTTCCTCTGCGGCTACTTCGGCTCGGACTACCTCGGTTACGAGGCCGCGGAGGGGATCGACTGGGTCTGGGAGCACCGCATCGAGGACATGGCGAAGTTGGGGCTGTGAACAGGATGATTGCGCAGCATCACAACATGACCGAAACGCAACGCCAGGCGATCCAGGCAGCGATCGATGCGACCAGGTCGGCGGCCGAGCGCAATCGCCTGGGCCAGTTCGCCACGCCCAATGCCCTCGCCGTTGAGATCGCGCGGTATGTCGGCACGCATATCGGCTCGCTCGGCGGCGGCATCCGATTCGCCGACCCATCCATCGGCTCGGGGAGTTTCTTTTCGGCTGCACTCGCGGTCTTCGGAGCCGATCGCATCGAGAGCGCCGTCGGCGTCGAACTCGATCCCGTCTTTGCCGACGCCGCGCGGGATCTGTGGGCAGAAGCGGGGCTTGACGTGATGTGCGGCGATTTCACCCACCTCGTCGCCAATGGCTCGTGTCCGCCGGCGCCCAACCTGATCCTCGCCAATCCGCCGTATGTCCGCCATCACCATATGGCCCGCGAGGACAAGGAACGTCTGCAATGCCTCGCGTACAAGATGGCCGGCGTGGAGGTCAACGGCCTTGCGGGGCTGTATGTCTACTTCCTCCTGCTCGCCACGGGGTGGCTGGAGGACGGCGGCTACGCGGCGTGGTTGATCCCTTCGGAGTTCATGGACGTCAACTACGGGGCGGCACTCAGGCGCTACCTGACCGACCGCGTGACACTCATCCGCGCTCACCGTTTCGACCCCGACGAGGTTCAGTTCGGCGACGCCTTGGTGTCATCGGTCGTCCTGGTGTTCAGGAAGGCTCCTCCGCCAGCGGGCCACCAGCCGGAGTTCACTTTCGGTGGCACGCTCGAAGCACCGCACGCCGGCGACCGCCTCACGCTGGACCGGCTGCGCTCTTCGCGCAAGTGGACGGTGTACCCAAGTCACGCCAAGAACGACCGTCACACGATCAGCGACGGCAACGGCCCCACACTTTCCGACCTGTTCCGCATCCAACGCGGCATCGCTACGGGCGACAACAAGTTCTTCATTCTGGGCCGCGAGGACGCGAAGCGCCTGCATCTTCCCGCCAGCTACCTTCGCCCCATTCTGCCCAGCCCTCGTCATCTGAAAGACACCGTTATTGACGCCGACGAGGACGGCTTCCCGCGCATCGAGCGCCAACTCTGCGTCATCGACCGCGACCTCCCCGAGCACGTGGTCGAGCAGCGGTACCCGGCCCTGTGGACGTATCTGCAAACCGCCGAGGCCCTCGGCGTCAAGGACGGCTACCTCGTCCGCAAACGCAGCCCGTGGTACAAGCAGGAGCAGCGCGACCCGTGCCCGTTCCTGTGCACCTACATGGGCCGGGGCGCGAACGGCAAGCAACCGTTCCGCTTCATCCATAACCGGTCCCGCGCGATCGGCACCAATCTGTACCTCATGCTCTATCCGCAGAACGGCCTCGCGGGCATGCTCCGACAGCACCCGGCCCGCGCCGCAGAAGTGCACGAACTCCTGAGCCGCATCACCGGGCACGAACTCCGCAGCGAGGGGCGCGTCTACGGCGGTGGCCTGAACAAGATCGAGCCGAGCGAGTTGGGCCGCGTATCGGCAGAGCCGTTCATACTGCGTTGGCCGGAACTGTCGGCGAGCCTTCATCGGCTCAGTATGAAGTGCTTGTTCGATTGATTCCTCGGTGCCGTCGCTTGCTGCGGAAGCCGCGGCGCACCACCCGGAGTCACTTCCGACGTCGCGCAATCGACATCGCTCACTGCGGCCAAGTCTGGACCCCGCCGAAGACGAATCAAGCCGCCTTCGCCCCCGCCGGCAGGCCCAGTTCGTCGGCTCTTCGGCAGCGTTCGAGTTCGCGCAGGACTTCCAGCAGCAGGCGGCGGTCTTGGTCGCGGCCGATGAGCCAGGGGGCGAAGCGCATCTCCTCGTCGAGGTCGTCGCGGATGAAGCGGAGGCGGTCGACGGGGGTCGCGGCGCAGAGGAGGCAGACGCCGACGGCGACGCGGGCGAGCGTCATCGGGGCGTCGTCGCCGCAGCGGAGTTCGGACTCGACGAACGCGGCGTGGTCGAGGCGGGCGGGCGGGTCGCCGGAGCGGAGCAGGCGGTCGGCGTGCATGAGGGCGGAGAGGGCGCGCCGGTCGTCGCCCTGGGCGAAGCGGGCGGCGGCGAGGCGCAGTTGCACGGCCGGGTCGGTTCGGGCGTGTGCGGCGCATCGCTCGACGAGGGGGGGGGCGTGCGCGACGGCCCAGGCGGAGACGACGCGGGCGATGGTGCGCTCGGCGTGGGTCGGCTCGTCGAGGCGGTCGGCGAGGCGGTGCATGAGTGCGGCGTGGTCGGCGATGGGGCGGCGTCCGAAGAGGCGGTCGGGCAGGCCGAGGCGGGCCGGGTGGCGGGCGAGCGCGGCGGCGGCGATGGCGAGGTCGCGCGCCGCGGCGGCGTCGGGGGGGGCGAGCGGCGCGGGGGCGTCGATGGTGACGCCCTGTGTGTCGATGCGGTGCGGGAAGACGGCGGCGAGCGAGGCCGTTTCCGGGGCGGCCCAGTCGAGGCGGGCGGCGTCGCGCCCGGCGCGCTCGTTGGTCACGATGCGCACCGGCCCCGTGCCGTGGCGCGAGATGACGGCGTCGAGACGGTGACGGCGGCAGGCGGCCATGAGGTCGGGGGTGTCGCTCACGCGGAACCAGCGCACACCAAATGGGGCAGGATTGCGGGTGATGGCGCTCGCGTCGGCGTCGCTCAGGTCCAGACCGATCCGCAGCGGGCGCACCGGCCAGCGGAGCCGGTCGTGCAGCGAGCAGAGGAGGGACTCGGGGTCGGCGGCGCGGAGGCGCTCGGCCGGCGCGGCCGCCAGCGACGCGCGAAGCGTGAGCGAGAGCGCCTCGCCCATGAGCACGGCGGCACGGGTGAGGAGTTCGGCGCAGAGAGAGAGTGGAACGGACGATGCGAGTGGGTTGGAGTGGTTGTGCGTTGAAGGAGTGGTAGCGGAAGGAGCCGCCACGGAGTGGCGTGGTACTCGGGAGGGCGGGGCGGCGGTCGAGAGTGTGAACGCGGTCCACGCGCAGGCGATGGCGATGGCGATCCAGAGTCCGACGGGCATGCCGAGGGAGAGTTCGGTGAGGTTCGTCACGCCGAGGAGGTGCGCGGTGGCGATGACGGCGCAGGAAGTGAGGATGATGGCCCAGACCGGCGTCTGGGGCTGGCGCGGCGTCTGGTCTGCGGTGTTGTGGGGCATCCGGGCGGATGCATCGGCGCGATGGGGGGCGGGTTTGAGTTGACGATCGAGAGGAGGGTGTTATCGGGCGGGCTGGGGCTGGGTACAGGCGGGACGCCTGTGCCACCGTGCCGGGCGGGATCAGAGCGGGAGGGAGTCGAGCGAGGTGAGGCCGAGGGGTTCGCGGGCGAAGAAGGGCTCGCCGGCCTGCGTGCCGATGCGCGAGCCGTAGAAGCGTGCGGCGTGCATGAGCCACTCGGGCACGGCGCGGTTGCGCTCGTTGACGACGAACTGGGAGCGGTAGGCGAGGATCGACGCCTGCTTCGCTTCCTCGAAGCCGGTGGCGTCGAGGATGAAGGACGGCTCCGGGACGATGCGCAGGTGCGTGCAGTAATAGTGGAAGAGCCAGCGCGGGTAGATGGGGGGGGGGAGAGTCTTGAGTCCTGAGTCCTGAGTCTTGAGTACGGAGGTGGGAGGCGGGAGACCTGAAGGTGCGGGCATGACGATGCCGGTGAGTTTGGCGTCGAAGCGGGCGTCTTCGGCGATGCGGGTGACGGCGCGGTGGTCGGGGTGGGCGTCTTCGGGGAAGGGGACGAACATGACCTGCGCCTGGTGGGCGCGGATGACGCCGGCGACGGCGTGCCGGGCCTCGATGGTGTGCGTGACGAAGCGGTTGGGCAGGCCGAGGCAGACACGACGAACCGGGCGGCCCGACTGGAAGCGCGTGGGATCGGGCGAGAGCAGGCGGGCGGCCTCGTCGGCTTCGCGGGCGCGGGTCTCGGGGTCGCCGTGCGGCGTCGGCTCGCCGTTCGTCGCGTCGAGGATGAGCACGTCGTGACCCTGTGCGGCGAGGCGGGCGATGGTCGCGCCCATGCCGAGTTCGGCGTCGTCGGGGTGCGGGGCGACGACGAGGACGTTGGCCACGGCGCGGCTCCGGGGAGGGGGGGGTCAGTTCTGCCCACCGACGACGACGAGGCCGTAGATGACGGTCTGGCTGTCGGCGGCGGTTTCGAGTTCGGCCATGACGATGCGGTCGGGCTGCTCGGTGGCGAAGAAGCCGCCGCCGCGGAAGGGGTCGCCGTACTCGTCGCGGAACTGCTTGAGGGGGAGGGTGACGGTCTGGCCGACGTCGAGTGCGCCGACGGGCCTGCTGTAGCGACGGTTGATCCAGAGGGTGGACGGGCCGAAGGAGCGAGCGGTGGTGTTGGTGAGCGTGATGCCGGGTCCGTCGCGTGCGACCTGCACGTCGAGTTGCTCGGCAGGTTCGATGGTGGCGGGGTAGGGGCGGTCGTAGGGGCCGACCGGGCCGCCGACGAGCGCGGTCGGCACCCGCGAGCAGGCGGCGCCGAGCACGGACGCGCCGAGGGCGAGGCAGGCGAGGGCGAGTCGTGCGGCGTGCGTGGGCTGTCGCTCGGGCATGGTCGCGGCTCCTCGGGGGCGTGGGGTGCTCACCCTATCCTCTTAGGGTATGGGATGCACAGGCTCGAACGCGACCGCGCCCTCGCCGGCGATCGCTCCGGGCGCGGAGGCGCTCGACGCGCGCCGTGTCGCCGAGCGACTGGCGCGGGAGCACGGGCCGAGCGGGGTGCATCCTCGCGTGCGGGAGGTCGTGCCGGGCTTTGATGGGCCTTTCTTCCAGGCGGGGCTGGCGGGGTACTCGGACGCGGCGATGCGGATCATCGCGCGCCGGCATGGGTGCCCGTACTGCGTGACCGAGGCGTTGCTTGACCGGACACTGCTTGCGGGCGGGCGCGGGTTCGCCAAGGCGGATCTGGGCGAGTTGCACGACAACGTGCCGGGCGGGGAGGAGGACCACCCGCTGGCGGGGCAGTTGATGGGGAGCGAGCCGCGGGAGATGGCGGCGGCCGCACTGAAACTGGTCGAGCAGGGGAAGCGTGCGGACCGCGAGTACCGGCGGCTGGCGTACAACGGTGCGCTCGCGCCGGGGGTTGAGCAGCACCTGCGACTGCCGGGGGGGGAGCAGATCGGACGGGGGAAATGGCAAATCGCAAATGAGCAAATGGCAAATGAAGAGGAGCCGACTGCGGCGTTGCGTGCCGGGGGGCATCCCTCGCGGGGCGCGGGTGAGGGGGGGGGAGGGGAGCGGGCGCTCGCTTGCGCTTCGTGCTCTGAGGACTCGTTCGCGGCGATCGACGTGAACCTGGCGTGCCCTGTGAAGAAGATCGCCAGCAAGGCGAGGGGGGGGCACTGGCTGGCCGAGCCGGAGGGAGCGATCCGCATCCTGGAGGCGGTGCGCGAGGCGCTGCCGGCGAGCGTGCCGACGACGGTGAAACTGCGGCGGTCGTTCGACGACACGCCCGAGATGGCGGCGGCGTGCCTGCGCATCCTCGACGCGGCGTACGGCATGGGCTACGCCTGGGCGACGGTGCACGCTCGGACGGTCGAGCAGAAGTACGTCGGGCCGAGCCGGTGGGACGCGCTGCGGGAGATCGTGCGGCACGTGCGTCGGCGCGATCCGGACCGCGTGGTCTTCGGCTCCGGCGACGTGTGGAACGCGGAGGACGTGTACCGGATGATCGGGTACACGGGCGTGAACGCGGCGGCGGTGGCGCGCGGGTGCATCGGCAACCCGTGGGTCTTCCGGCAGGCGCGGCAACTGCTCGCGGGCGGTGCGCCGGCCGCGCCGAGCGTCGAGGAGCAGCGGGGCGTGCTGGAGGAGCACTTCACGCTCGCGCTGGCCGTGAACGCCGGCGCGAGGCGCCCGGAGGCCTACACCGGCAAGGTGATGAGGAAGTTCGGCATCCGCTTCGCCGAGCACCACCCCAGGTCGGAGGAGGCCCGCCGCCGGTTCGTGGGCGTGTGCAGCCTGGACGATTGGCGGGGAGTGCTGGAGGAGTTCTATTCGCCAGGTGCGTTCGAGAGCCTTCCCGCGAGTGTGCTCTCCTAGACTGATCGCGTGGCTACCGTCTATCTCGAGACCAGTTTCGTGAGTGCGTGCGTGACGGATCGAACCGACGCGGCCAGTGTCTATCGTCGGGAGACGAGAACCTATCCCCAAACCCATGATTCACCACAGAGGCACAGAGGGCACCGAGAGAAAAACCAAGGATTCCTGCCTCGGTGCTCTCTGTGCCTCTGTGGTGAGATCGGTTCTCCGAGGTTACGGGATAGCCTCGAGCCTCGAGTGGTGGGCGACGCAGAGAAGCCGGCATCTGCTCTTCATCTCGGCCGAAGTCCTGCGCGAACTCACGACTCCGGGCTTCAGGCACGGCGACGCAGCGCTTCGGCTCATCGAGGGCGTCGCATCGCTAGCCTTCGATGAAGACGTTCTCGGTCTCGCATCGCTGCTTGTGGCAGAGCGGGTCATGCCCGGGCCGGCAGCCGGCGGTGATGCGATGCACGTCGCGGTGGCGACGGCGCACCGTGTCGAGTATCTCCTGAGTTGGAACGTCCGCCATCTGGCCAATCCGAACAAACTCGTTCACTTGCGGCGTGTCTGCCTTCGAGCGGGTCTCGTGCCGCCGCAGATCATCACGCCTGATCTCCTCTGGGAGTCCACGCCATGACAGAGTCGAAGAGTGAGCAGCGTCGGACCTACGAGGATCCTCTGATCGACGAACTGCGAGCGATTCGCGAGCGGCTCTGGCGAGAGAGCGGCGAGAATCTCGCTATCGTTGCGGAGCAACTTCGCAGGATCGAACGCCAGAATCCGTCTCGTCTCGTCCTGCGGTCTTCTGAGCCTCCACCATCCGAGCGGCGATCCGCATGACGCGACGGTGACCGGCACAGGCGGGACGCCTGTGCCACCGTTGCTCAGCCTTTGCGGGTTCCGAGCACGATCCTCCACTGCGGCGTCGAGAGCGGCAGGCGGGCCGCGGCGGCGCGGGTGAGCCAGCGCGAGCCGGGTCGGATGTGTGCGAGAGCGCGGGCGTCGCTCGGAGCGAGGACGCCCGCGGTCCAGACGGTGAACTCGACGGTGCGGTGCGTGGTCGCGTGGGTGAAGCGGTCGGCGCGTGAGAGCGGCACGTCAAGCGCGAGCCAGGCACGGAGCGTTCGAGCGGTCGCGCGCCGGGTGGGGTGCTCGCGCGTCGGCGCCTGCCAGAGTCCCGCCCACATGCCGGCGGAAGGGCGTGGCTCGACGAGGACGCGGCCGCGACTGTCGCGCGCGAGCACAGCGTCGCAGTAGAGCGGGGTGCGTGCGGGCGGTGCGGCAGGGATCGGGAGGTCGTGCTGCACACCGGTTCGCGATGCAGCGCAGGAATCGGCGAGCGGGCAGGCGTCGCAGCGTGGGGCGCGGGGGGTGCAGACGGTCGCGCCGAGTTCGATGAGGGCTTCGTTCACCAGGCCGGGGTGTGCGCCGCGGGGGAGGGAGTGCATCCACGCGGCGACCTGCTCGTGGGCCGCGGTGCGCGCGCGCGGTGAGGCGGCGGCGAGCGGGAGCGCGTAAAGACGGATCACGACGCGGGCGGCGTTGCCGTCGATGGCGGGCACGGGCACGCGGTGGGCGAGCGAGGAGACCGCCGCCGCCGTATAGGCCCCGACGCCCGTCAGCGCAGCCAGGGCGGCCGGGTCCGCGGGCACGCGCGAGCCGTGGCGTGCGGTGATCTCGCGGGCGGCGGCGTGGAGGTTGCGGGCGCGCCGGTAGTAGCCGAGGCCCGACCAGAGCGAGAGGACATCGTGCTCCGAGGCGAGGGCGAGCGAGGCGAGGTCGGGGAAGCGGGCGAGGAAGAGCGGCAGGCGCTCGGCGACGCGCGCGGCCTGCGTCTGCTGGAGCATGAACTCGCTTACGAGTACGAGGTACGGGTCGCGCGGGGCGTCGAGTGGGCACGGGCGCCACGGCAGGGGGCGCGCGGCACGCCGGAACCACGCGAGGAGCGCACGGGACTGATCGCGTTCAGCCGGCGGCATGGAGGGCGCGCTCGACGCCGGCGCGGATGGCGGGCCATCGCGCCTCGGGCGACTTGG
>DAOMNQ010000083.1:0-12004 GCA_035443945.1 Phycisphaerales bacterium
CGACGACGCCCGCGCCCTTGATGCGCGCCTGCGCGCGGGCGGGCGCGCAGGGCCGCTCGCGGGCGTGCCCGTCGCCGTGAAGGACAACCTCTGCCTCGCCCGCGGCCGCACCACATGCGCCAGCCGGATGCTCGAGGCCTACGAGTCCCCCTTCACCGCCACGGCCGTGCAGCGGCTCATCGACGCCGGCGCGGTCGTCGTCGGCAAGACCAACCTCGACGAGTTCGCCATGGGCTCCTCCTGCGAGTTTTCGATCTTCGGCCCGACGCGCAACCCGTGGGACGACTCGCGCGTGCCCGGCGGCTCCTCCGGCGGGAGCGCGGCCGCCGTCGCCGCCGGACTCGTCCCCCTCGCCCTCGGCTCCGACACCGGCGGCTCCATCCGCCAGCCCGCCGGTTTCTGCGGCGTCGCGGGCCTGAAGCCGACCTACGGGCGGATCAGCCGGTGGGGCCTCGTCGCCTTCGCCTCGAGCCTCGACCAGGTCGGCCCCTTCGCGCGCACGGTCGGCGACTGCGCCCTCGCGCTCTCCATCATGGCCGGGCGCGATGCGCTCGACGCGACCTGCTGCGACCGCCCGCCCGAGGACTTCGCCGCCCGCCTCGGCGAGCCGGTGCGCCCGCTGCGGATCGCCATCCCCCGCCAGGCCAGAGGGGGGGGCGTGGAAGGTGGAGGGGGCAACCACGCCGCGGTCGACGCCGCGCTGGACGCCGCCGCGGCTGCCCTCGCCGAACGCGGCGCGGAGATCGTCGAGATCGACCTGCCCCACGCCGAGCACGCCGTGGCGGCGTACTACATCGTCGCCGCGGCCGAGGCGAGTTCCAACCTCGCCCGCTTCGACGGCGTGCGCTACGGGCGACGGGCCGCGATGCGCGAGGGCGACAGCCTCGAGGACCTCTACCGCCGATCGCGCACCGAGGGCTTCGGCGAGGAGGTCCGCCGGCGCATCCTGCTCGGCACCCACGTCCTCTCCAGCGGCTACCAGGACAAGTACTACCTCACCGCGCTCAAGGCCCGGCGGCGCATCAAGGACGACTTCGACCGCGCCTTCGAGGCCGGCGCGAGCGCTGTCCTCATGCCCACCAGCCCCGCCCCCCCCTTCCGCCTCGGCGAGAAGACCGAAGACCCCCTCGCCCTCTACCTCGAGGACGTCTACACCGTCGGCGTCAACCTCGCGGGCCTGCCCGCGATCGCCCTCCCCGCAGGCGTCGCCACGCTCGACGGACGCACGCTCCCCGTCGGCGTGCAACTCATCGCCCCGGCGTTCGGCGAGGCCCGCCTGCTCCGCATCGCGCACGAACTCCAGGCCGCGCTCGCCTTCAACGCTCGCCATGCTCCCGACGAGCCACGACCGTAAGGGAGTGGTTTCCCGCGAGAGCGTCCCCGACTGTCAGGACTCCCCCCGCTCCCGCTTCACCGCCGCCCGGTCGATCCCCAGCGCGCCCAGCGTCGCGCACGGCAGCACCAGCATCGCCAGCACGCCGGCCAGGCTTGTCGTGTCCACGCGCGGCAGCACGTCCGGCTTCACGAGATGAAACACCAGCCCAAGCCCCGCCAGCACCGAGCAGGCGGTCACCGTAACGACGCCGGCCCGGCGGCCGACGCGGATCAAGCGACTCATGGCTTCCAGACCCTCCACAACCCCGACCCAGCCCGGGGGGGCGGATGCTACACGCTGCTTCAGGGGGTCGCAACGGGGGATGGAGCGTGGGGGTTTGTGGCCCGGCCCGGCGAGCGGTATTGTCCCCCTCCGTGAACCGCCCGACCCAGCACCCCCGCCGCACCCCCACTTCGACCACGCTCGCCCGAGCCTGTGCCGTCGCCCTGGCCGCCTGCGGGGCGTGGGGACTGCCCGCGCTCATTCCGTCGCTCGCCCCGCGTTGCCACGCCCAGCCCGAGGACGTCGAGGGACGCACGATCCGTCGCATCGACCTGATGAAGCCGACGCTGGTCGATGGGCGGCGGGTGCTCGAGCCGGTCTCCGCGACGACGGCCCAGTTCGTCCGCAACCAACTCCGCTCCCTGGCGGGCGAGCCGTTCCGGCGGCGAACTGTCGCAGACGACCTCACCCGCCTCAACCGCACCGGCCACTTCTCCGCCGTCGAGACCGAACTCGAGACCCTCGCCGACGGCACGGTCGTCCTGACCTTCGTGCTCACCGAGCAGCCGATCGTGCAGGACGTGCAGGCGGTCGGCAACCGGCGCATCACCGACCAGGAGATCGCCGAGCAGGTGGACGTCCTCGTCGGCACGCCGGTGGACCGCTTCCAACTCGACCGCGCCGCCCGGCGCGTGGAGGACCTCTACCGCAAGAAGGGCTACTACCTCGTCAACGTCGACTGGGACGAGGAGGAACTCGAACGCTCCGGCATCGTCCTCTTCCGCATCCGCGAGGGCGAGCGGCTCAAGGTCACCGGCCTGCGCTTCGTCGGCAACGACTCGTTCGCCGACCGCGAACTCAAGCGCCAGATCCAGACCCGCGAGGCCTGGCTGCTCGGCAAGGCCCCGCTCGAGGACGACATCCTCGAGCAGGACGTCGCCGCCATCTACGCCTTCTACCGCGACCGCGGGCGCCTCGACGTCCGCGTCGACAAGCGCATCCAGCCCGCCCCCAACAACCGCGAAGCCATCGTCACCTTCTTCGTCGAGGAAGGCCCCCTCTACACCTACCGCTCCCTCCGCGTCGAGACGCTCGACGGCGAGCCGGTCTTCACCGCCGACCAACTCTCCGGCCAGATGGACCTCAAGCCCGGCGACGTCTACTCCATCAACCGGCTGCGCCGCAGCATCGAGCAGGTCCGCGCCGCCTACCACAAACTCGGCTACACCGACGTGACCGTCCGCCGACTCGAACTGCGCGACGAGAACCAGCCGATGGTGGACCTGCTCCTTCAGGTCACGCAGGGGGCGGCCTACAAGACGGGCGAGGTCGTCATCGCCGGCAACAGCATCACCCGGCAGGACGTGGTGCGCCGCGAAGTCCAGGCCGCGGGCGTCCGCCCCGACCGCCCCCTCGACCGCACCGCCGTGGACGACGCCCAGCGCAGGCTGCGCAACACGCGCCTCTTCGAACTGCAGCACACGCCGCCGAAGATCACCCTCCAGCCGCCGGACCCGGACGAGCCTGAGTACCGGGACGTGCTCGTCGAGGTGGCGGAGACCAACACCGGCGAGTTCAACCTCGGCGCCGCCGTCAGTTCCGACGCCGGCGTCGTGGGGCGCATCGCCCTCGTGCAGCGCAACTTCGATCTCTACGACACCCCCGATTCCTTCGGCGATTTCTTCTCCGGGCGCGCCTTCCGCGGCGCGGGGCAGACCTTCCGCATCGAGGCCCTCCCCGGCGACCGCGTCGAGACCTACCAGGTCGCCCTCTCCGACCCGTACCTCCTCGGCACCGACTACACCGGCTCCGTCGCCGCCTTCTACCGCGACCGACAGTACCGCGAGTTCGACGAGCAGCGCTACGGCGCGCGCTTCGGCCTCGGGCGCCGCTTCGGCACGCGCTGGACCGGCAACGCCGTCTTCCGCGTCGAGTCCGTCGAACTCAGCGACATCTCCCCCGACAAGCCCGTCGACGTCTTCGCCGTCGAAGACCAGAACATCATCACAGGCGTCGGGTTCACCATGACGCGCGGCGTGCTCGACGACCCCTACCGACCCACCAAAGGCTCGCGCACCGAACTCGGCATCGAACAGGTCGGCCTCCTCGGCGGCGACTTCGACTTCACCAAACTCACAGCCGAGCAGACCCTCTACGTCCCCATCTACGAGGACTTCATGGGCCGCCGCACCGTCCTCTCGTTCAAGGGCAGTGTCGGCTACATCCCCCAGGGCAAGGACGACACGCCCCTGTACGAGCGCTTCTACCTCGGCGGCGCGAACTTCCGCGGCTTCGCCTACCGCACCGTCAGCCCCAAGGGCATACGCAACGACACCGGAGAACTCGGCGACGACGCCGTCGGCGGCACCTGGCAGTTCTTCTTCGGCACCGAGATCCAGCAGCCCGTCTGGGAGGACATGGTCAGCGTCGTCGGGTTCCTCGACACCGGCACCGTCACCAACGACCCGGGCTTCGACGACTACCGCGTCTCCGTCGGACTGGGGCTGCGCATCTACGTCCCCCAACTCAGCCCCGTCCCCCTCGCCTTCGACTTCGGATTCCCCATCGTGGACCAACCCGGCGACCGCAGCCGCCTCTTCACGTTCTCGCTGGACGTGCCCTTCTGACGCCCGAACGCCCCCCCGAGCCGGAATCGCCCACGCGACCGCCGCGGGCATCGCCGGTATCATTCCCGGCCCGCCGACGCGCCGAACAGGCGTCCCCACTCGCACGCGGGCCTCGCAAGGGAGACACGAACATGACCACGGGTCGATTCTCGCCGCACGCCCTCGCCCTCGACGCGCTCGCGCTCGTCCTCGTCGCCTCGCTGGCGTGGCGCGCCGGCGCGGACGCCGCGCCCAAGCCCGCCGCCGCCCCCACGGCCGTCTGCGTGCTGAACGTCGAGCGCGTGCTCAACGGGCTGAACGAACTCACCGAGTTCAACGCCCGCCTGCAGGCCCGCGTGGACGAACTCCAGAAGTCGATCGACCGCCTGAAGGTGCAGATCGAGGGCAAGGCCGCGGAACTGGACGAACTCCAGAAGACCGCCGTGGCCCAGCGGCGTTCGGTCCGGGCGGAGTTGTTCGAGCTCGAGGCGCAGGCCAAGGCCCGCACGGAGGTTCTCCAAACGCTGCTGAACATCGAGAAGGGCGAGGCCATCCGCGCCATGTACCTGAAGATGGTCGAGGCCACCCGCGACGTCGCCGCCAAGGCCGGCTACGACCTCGTCCTGTTCGACGACCAGGGCATGGCCATCCCCGAGGGCATGCCCGACCGCAACGTCAACGCGGCCATCCAGGCCCGGCAGATCATCTACGCCTCCAGCGCGATTGACATCAGCGATCAGGTTCTCACCTACATGAACAACCTGCACAGCGCCGGCGCGCGCAACTGACCGTCCGCATGGCCGTCGAGACCACCACACGCACGATCGCCGATGCGCTCGGCGCGGAACTGCTCGGGCGGGCGGACCTGCCCATCGACGCCGTCGCGCCGATCGAGCGCGCCGGCCCGCGCGCGCTCACCTTCATCCGCACCGACGAGTACGCCCGCCTCTGGCCCGGCTCCGCCGCCGCCGCCGCCATCGTCTCCCGATCCCTCCGCGTGCCCGGGCACGATCCCGCGGCCCGTTCGCTCCTGCTCGTCGACGATGCCGACATCGCCCTCATCCGCACGCTCGAACTCTTCGCGGCGCGCAGCGCTCCCCCGCCCCCCCCTCCGGGCGTCCACCCCTCCGCCGTCGTCGATCCCTCCGCGGCCGTCGCCCCCTCCGCCTCCGTCGGCCCCGGCTGCGTCGTCGAGGCCGACGCCTCCATCGGCGAAGGCTCCGTCCTCGTCGCGCGCGTCTTCCTCGGGCGCGGCGCGTCCGTCGGCAGGCGCTGCACGCTCCACCCCGGCGTCACCGTCTACCACAACTGCCGCATCGGCGACCACTGCACCATCCACGCCGGCACGGTCATCGGCGCGGACGGGTTCGGCTACCGGCCCGCGCCCGACGGCTCGGGCTTCGTCAAAATCCCCCACCTCGGCGCGGTCCTCATCGAGTCGGCCGTCGAGATCGGCGCCAACTCCGCCATCGACCGCGGCAAACTCGACGACACCGTCATCGGCGCGGGCACCAAGATCGACAACCTCGTCCAGGTCGGACACTCCTGCCGCGTCGGTCGCTGCTGCATCCTCTGCGGCCAGGTCGGCCTCGCCGGTTCCGTCGTCCTCGAGGACGGCGTGATGATCGGCGGCCAGGCCGGCGTGGGCGACAACCTCCGCGTCGGCACGCGCGCGAAGGTCGGCGCACAGTCCGGCGTCATGGACGATGTCCCCGCGGGCGAATCGGTCTTCGCCACCCCCGCCCTCAACGCCCACGACGCGATGAAGAACATCGCCCTCCTGCGCCGCCTCTCGGGCAGGCTCGACGAGATCAAGGCGCGAATCAAGGCGCTCGAATCCGAACGCGCCAACCTCCCGTGATCGTCCCAGGCGCTCCACGACGGACGCTCGCCCGCGACGCCCGCGTCGAAGGCGTCGCCCTGTTCACCGCCGCCCACGCGCACTGCACCATCCGTCCCGCCGAACCCGGCTCCGGCGTCCTTTTCCGCCGACTCGACGCCCCGGACGCCCCCCCCTTCCCCGCCGTTCGCGCCTCCCTCTCCGATCGCCCCGTCCACCCCGTCTTTCGCGCCATCGATCCGCGCTGCACCACTCTCGGACCCGAGCACGCCGCCGTCTCCACCGTCGAGCACCTCCTCTCCGCCCTCGCGGGCCTCGGCGTGACCGACGCCCTCGTCGAGGTCTCCGGCCCGGAACTCCCCATCCTCGACGGCGCCGCCGCCCCGTTCGTCCGCGCGATCCTGGACGCGGGCGTGCGCGAGGTTGCCCCCCCCCCACCGCCGATCCGGCTCCGCGCTCCTGTGGTCGTTGAGGCCGGCAGCGCAGCCATCGCCGCCGAACCCGCCGACACGTTCTCCGCGTCTTACTTGCTCGACTACGGCCCGGGCGCGCCGATCCCGCCGCAGCGCGCCGAATGGTCCGGCGACCCGGACGCCTACTGCGCCGAGATCGCCCCTGCGCGCACCTTCTGCCTGCGCGCCGAGGCCGAGGCGATGCGTGCCGCCGGCCTCTTCGCCCATCTCACCCCGCGCGAGATGCTCGTCCTCGACGCCTCCGGCCCGATCGACAACGCTCTCCGCTTCCCCGACGAGCCGGCCCGCCACAAACTCCTCGACCTCATCGGCGACCTCGCCCTCCTCGGCCGCCCCCTCCTCGCCCGCGTCCACGCCGGGCGGTCGGGCCACGCCCTGACCCACCGCCTCACCGCCGCCATCCTCGAAGCCGCGATCTGACCCCCACCGCCCGGCGGCGCGCGCCGTCTCGCGGTCATGGGCCGAATCCCCCTTCCTTTCTCTGCCCCGACCTGCGACAATCAGGCGACGCACGACTCCCCCCTTCCCCCCGGGCCGGGGCGACTTCCGGACGCCCCGATGCAGCCCGGCGGGCTTCTCCGGGTACGAAAGGGGGCTGTCATGGCCGGTCTGGTCGAGGGTTCGGGGTCGGGTCGGAGGTCTCGGTGGCTTCAAGGCGCTGCTCGCCGGTTCGTGGTGGCAACCGCCCTCGTGGGTGCCGCGCTCATGCTGCCGGCGTGCGTGGCGCCCGAGGATGTCGAGCGGGTTCGGACCGAGGCTGCCTCGCTGCAGCGATCGCTGGAGGCGGATGCGGCCGAATGGGGGCGGCGGGCCGAGTCGCTCCCGGAGGGCGACCCGCTGCGGGACTCCGCGGCGGCGCGCCAGGCCGCGTCGGAGGCAGGGGCGGCGGCGGTTCGGGCCGCACTCTCCAGCCTGGAGTACGCGATCGCCGAAGCCAACAATCCGTCGGACCCGATCGGTCAGGCGTTGGCGGCGTGGGTGCCCGAGCCTGGGCGGCTCCCCGTCCTGCTCGCGCTCGGCGCGCTCGGGGCGGCGGCGCGGGCCTGGCGGCTCAAGGCCGGGCTGGCATCGGTGGCGCGCGGCATCGACGCCGCCATGCGTGAGGACGAGGAGTTCAGGGCATGCTTCAGGCGACACGCCGACACCTTCCGCGCCACGCAGACGCCGACCGCCAAGCGCGTCGTGGACGAGGCAACACGCACCGGCCTGATGCTCCGGCTCCCGGTGTGACGCGCCGGGCCGCGGAGTCCCCCCGGCGCGCGTTCACGCTCATCGAACTGCTCGTCGTCATCTCGATCATCGCCCTGCTGATCGGCCTGCTGCTCCCCGCGCTCGGCAAGGCCCGCGACGAGGGCCGCAAACTCAAGTGCCTCACCAACCTCCGCTCGCTCGGCACGGGCATGCAGAACTACTTCGGCGACTCCGACCACCGCTTCCCCTTCGTGCGGCCCATCGCCGGCGCGGACGACAACCAGAACGAAGTCGCGCTCTTCGACGTGCTCGAGCAGTACGTCGACGCCGCACGCCCCCGCCGCGAGAACCCCGACGACGTCACCAGCAACAACTGGATCGTGAGCGACCCCTACCTCTGCCCCAGCGACCGCGGCGGCGAAGACGAGGACAACCCCGACCCCTGGTGGCGCACCTACGGCCTCTCCTACCGCTTCCCCCCCGCCGACGGCTACGTCCTGCTCGAACTCTTCGGCGCGCTCAACCCCGACGACCGCGGCTCGCGCTGGTCCGCCATGACCGCCATCTCGCGCACCTACGAGGTCTTCTCCGGCAAGGGCGAGAAACTCGCCGTCATGATCGACGGCAACCACTGGCACACCAAGCGCGGCAAAGAGGGACGCAACGCCGTCTACCTCGACGGCAGCGCGGACGTCTACCCCGGCGACCCCTCCGCCGCGGTCCTCGAGCAGATCCTCGCCATGATCCTCAAACTCTCCGGCTTCCCCGGATGACCGCCAAGGAGCCGACGCGCCCATGAACGAGACCCGCGACAATCAAGGCTTCGGATCGCTCCTCGAAGGCGTGGACTTCACCACGCCGGCGAGGCGACGCTCCGCCCGCGAAGGGCTGAACGCCCTCGACGCCCGCCTCCGCTCGATCGCCCGTGCCGCGTGGCGCTCGCCCGTGGCCCGAAACGCGCTCGGCGCGGCGTTCCTCGTCCTCGTCGCCTCAGGCGGCGTCGGCACCTGGCTCATGGTCCGCCCGAAGCCCGCCCCCGACTACACCGCCGACAGCATCGCCGCCGTCTTCGACTTCACCCTCCTCACCGAGGAGTTCAACCGCCTCCCCGTCGAGGAGCGCATCCGCCTCATCGGCCAGTTGTACGAGCGCATGCAGTCCCTCAGCGCGTCCGACTCCGCCGAGATGGCCGCCTTCTTCGCCGGCATCTCCGGCGCGGCCCGCGAGCAGATCGAACGCAACGCCAGCCGGCTCATGCTCGACGTCGTGGACCTCGCCGCCAAGGACTACACCAACGTCCCCGCCGAGCAGCGCGAGAAGTACCTCGCCGACGCCTACGTCCGCATGGCACGCCTCACCGCCCCCTTCGACGGCTCCATCGACCGCCGCTCCGACGAGGAACTCGTCAACCGCGGCCAGCGCGACGCCCGGCGCAACGAACGCGTCATGCGCTCGGGGGCGGTCTCCGCACAGGACGCAGGCGGCATGGTCACCTTCATGAACCAGCGCATCGAGGAACACGCCACCGCCCACCAGCGCGAACGCATCACCGTCTTCATGCGCGACCTGACCCGCTACCTGCGCGGCCAGGACGTCCAGTCCGGACGCCCGCCCGGCTGAACAACCGCCCGCCGGCTCACGTCAGGTTCACGGGCATCACCACGTACGTGAAGTCCTGCCCCGACTTGATCAGCCCCGGCTTGTTCGATGCCTTCAACTCGATCACCACCTGCGGATCCACGATCACCTTCAGCGCATCCGTGATGAACGCCGGGTTGAACCCGATCTCGATGTCGTCGCCCTTGTACTCCGCGAGCGTCAGTTCCACGTTCGCCTCGCCCACCTCGTTCGCGTGCGCCGAGAGGTGCGCCTGCCGCCCCTTGGAGTCGAACGCCATCCGCACCCCGCGCGATTCCTCGTTCGTCAGCAGCGCGGCCCGGTGCACGGCGGACGTGAACGCGTCGCGGTCCACAACGATCGTCTTGTCCTGGTCCTTCGGGATCACGTCCTCGTAGGGCGGGAACGCGCCCTCAACCAGATTCGACGAGAGCACGGCCCGCCCGTCGGCGTGGTCCTTCGCGTCCGGCGCGCCGACGTTGAAGTACACCTGATTGTCCGTCACCGCCACCTGCACCGCCTCGTCCGAGCCGCCCAGCAGTTTCTGGAGCGTCGAGAGTCCCTTGCTCGGCACGATGCAACGCACCGCGGGCGCGTCCTTCTCGCCGCCCGAGAGCGTCGCCCGCGAGAGCGCGAGCCGGCGCCCGTCCGTCGCCACCATCTGGAGGCGCTTGCCCTCGCGCACCATCAGCACGCCGTTGATCGCGTAGCGCGAGGTCTCGCGGGCCGTGGCGAAGAGCGTCCGCGAGATCAACTCGCCCAGCGAGCGTGCGTCGTGCGTGAAGACGGCCTTCGCCGCCGGACGCCCGCCGGACCCCGCCACCGCGGCGCGAAACTCGGTGATGGGCGGGAACTCGCCCGCTGGCTGACCGATCAGTTTGAAGTGGGCATCGTTGCCGCGGATGTGGCAGACGAGGTTCTCGTCCATCTCCAGCGAGAGCGTCGGCTCGTTGTCCTCCGCCGAGACGATCTGGCGCAACTTGTCCGCCGGAAGCAGCGCCTCGCCGGGCGTCTGCACGTCCACCTGCGCGACGGAGAGCCGGATGGAGATTTCGCCGTCGGTGGCGGCGAGGGTGAGTGTCCCGGCCTTGCCCTTGCGCTCGGCCGTCAGTTTGATGCACGTCAGTTGAGGGCGCGGCGAGCGGGTCGCCACCACGCTCGACGCCAGGTTGATCGCCTCCAGCAACGCTCCGCGATCGCAGGTGACCTTCATGGGGACGGCTCCTCCGTGTTGGGCCAGAGTGTACCGCGCACAAGCCGCCGGAGTGCCCCCAAACGCCCCCGTGCCACGAACCGCCTGCAAATCTCGGGCCGAATCCCCTCGCGGGGTTGTCAACCCGTCCGGGAGCGGGGATACTCACCTCTGCCGCTCATCGCGGCCGCGGGGCGACCGGTACAGCCGACGGTCGGACGGGTCCGGTCCCCGGGGCCGCGCCGGGGGTGCGCCCCCGACGAGCCGGTCGCCGATGCGCCCAGGGCGCGGGAGGACTCCCCATGTCGTTCGAAGCCGCCATGCACGCCCAGGCCATCGAGTTGGACCGCCTCTCCCTCACCATGACCGCCGAAGCGGGCAGCGGCCACCCGTCCTCGGCCATGAGCATCGGGCACATCGTCGCCATGCTCATGTTCCACACCATGCGCTGGAGTACGGACTACCCCGACTACCCCACCAGCGACCGGCTGGTCCTCAGTGAGGGCCATGCCGTCCCTGCCGTCTACGCCGCCGCCGCCAAACTCGGCGTCATGGTCGGGCGCGACCCGGCCTCCCGCAAGCGGCTGACGGTCGCGGACCTGAGTTCGCTTCGCACCGACGGCTCCCCCCTCGACGGGCACCCCAACCCCATGGAGGGCTTCCCGTTCTTCGACGCTGCCACCGGCTCGCTCGGCCAGGGCCTGAGCGTCGCCGCGGGCCTGGCCGAGGCCGCCCGCCTCGACGCCATCGACCGGCGCATCTACTGCATCATCGGCGACGGGGAGTCGCGCGAGGGCCAGATTGCCGAAGCGCTCGACTTCATCGCCGAGCGCAGGCTCGCCAACGTCCTGCCCATCTTCAACTGCAACGGCTACGGGCAGGCGAGCCGCGTCGCCGAGCAGCAGTGCCCGGAGCGCCTCGCGGCGAAACTCGAAGCCGCCGGGTTCCACGTCAAGACCATCGACGGCCACTCCCCGAAGGAGATCAAGGCCGCGTTCGATGAGTTCATCGCCCGCACAGCGCAGCCCGACGCCGCCCCGATGGCGCTCGTGGCGAAGACGGTCAAGGGCTGGGGCGCGCCGAGCGTGCAGGGCGGCGGCTGGCACGGCAAGCCCGCGACGGGCGACGCGCTCCAGAAGGCCCTGGCGGAACTGGACGAGCGTCGAGTCGAACTCACGAGCGCGCTCACCGCCTCCGACGCCTTCACCATCGAGCCGCCCGCCCAGGCCGCACCGCGCGAGCAGGGCTACGGCGATCTCCCCTCCTTCGCCGAGGCGATGCGCAGCATGGACATGGAGAGTGTGCTCCACGCCGGGCGCCTCGCCACCCGCAAGGCCTACGGCATCGCGCTCCGCGCCCTCGGGCGCGTCAACGACCGCGTCGTCGTCCTCGACGCCGACGTCAGCAACTCCACCTACGCCGAGACCTTCGCCAAGTCCTCCGAACTCGCCGACCGCTTCGTCGAATGCCGCATCGCCGAGCAGAACA
>DAOMNQ010000084.1:0-11972 GCA_035443945.1 Phycisphaerales bacterium
GGTCAAGTTCGCCTCGCCGGTGGCGCGCGAGACCGCACTCGCCGCGACGCTCGCGCTCCGCACACCACGTTCGCCCCTGAGCACCTCGAACCCCGCGTCCTCCTCGCGGCATGGACGCAGGAGGACATCGCGGAGCGGCTCCTCGCCGCACGCTCCGCGCCCTTCGGCGCGCCAGACGGCGTCGAGGTCGCGGGCTTCGGCTCGGCGATCGCCGTGCTCGGCGACGTGAACGGCGACGGCATCGACGACTACGCCGTCACCGCCCCAGGCACGCACTCCATCCCCGGCTTTGTGGCCGTCTACTCCGGCGCGGGCGGTGCGTCTCCGCTCTGGAGCGCGACCGGCACATCCGGCGGCTTCGGGGTCGCCCTCGCCCGCATCGCTGACCTCGACGGCGACGGAGCGGACGACCTCATCATCGGCGCGCCGGGCGTCGGCGACAGCCCGGGCCGGGTCGAGGTCCGCTCCGGCTCGACGGGCCTCGTCATCCTCACCGTCGCAGGCGGGAGTCTCGGCGCGCTCGCGGGCGCGGGATTCGGCGCCAGCGTCGTCGGCACGAGCGACACCAACGACGACGGCCTCCCCGACCTTCTTGTCGGCGCGCCGTTCGACGGAGCGACCGGCGCGGGCCGCGTGTATCTCCTCTCCGGCAGCGACGGTTCCCCCATCCGCACCTTCGATGGCGAGCAGCCGGGCGAGCACTTCGGCTGGGCCGTCGCCGCGGGACCTGGTGTCGAGGGCGTCGAGTTGGCGATCGGAGCGCCCGGGTACGACGGCGACGCGGGTTCCGATGCCGGACGCATCCTGCGTATCACCCCCGAAGGCGCGCCGATCCATGCCGGGTACGGCAGCACGCCGGGCGGCCTCTTCGGCTTCGCCCTGCACGCCTTCAGCGTCTTCGGGCCGGAGGCGTTCCATCTTGCCGTCGGCGCGCCGCTCGACGATGTCGTCGTCAACGGCGTCCGACTCGTCCGCGCGGCCGGTACGGTGACCGTGTTCGACTGGGAAGGCGTGCCCTTCACCACCTTCGCCGGCAAAGAGTCCGACGGCCTGTTCGGCTACGCGATCGCGCACGTGGACCGGAGCAACGTGTTCGAAGGCCATCCTCTGCTCGCCATCGGTTCGCCGGGCGCGAACGGAGGGCTGGTCAGCGTCTTCACGCTCTTGGCAGACGAACTCATCGTCCCACGGATGAACATCGGACTCGCGCACGCCGTCCGCGCTTCCGACCGACCGAACTTCGGCGCGAGCGTCGCCTTCGCCCGCCTCACCGGGCACGAGTTTTCCGATCTGCTCGTCGGCGATGGCACACCCCGGTTCCCCGGTGCGGACGTGCCTGCCGAAACGGGCGGAACCGTGGAGGCGATCCTGAGGGTCGATCCCTCGCTCGAAATCCTGATCAACGGCCTCTCGCGCAACCTTGAGTGGATCGCCTTCCGCAGGCCGTCCGTCGACGCGCTCTTCCTGTTCGGGCCTGGCGGGCTGACACGCTACCCCGCGCCATCGCAGACGCCTGTGGAGTTCTTTCGGATTGTAGAGGTCGGCGATGACGGCGCCGTGCTCGCAAGCGCGTGGGTGTTCCCGGACGGCAACCGGACCGAAGCGGCCTTCCTCACGCTTGGCGGCGACTGGATCAATGTCGGTGAGACCGTTGCTCACTTCGTCGGAGCGCCCGACGGCATGATCTTCACGCCTGATATGCGCGCGCTCGGCCTCACGCCGGACGGCGGCGTGATCGTCGGCCGCCTCGACGAGGCCACAGCACACACACCCGCGGGGCACTCCGTCTGGCGCATCCACGGCGACACGGCCGAGTACCTCTGGACCGGCACCTTCGTCGCCGCGAGCGAGGCCGGCATCCTCGGCCGACGCTACGACAGCCTCGACATCGGCACCGGCGAACCCTTCTACACCACCGCCCTGTGGCGGCCCGGCACGGGCGTCGAACTCATCCCCGACCTTCAGACCCCCGGCGGCATCACCGCCGACGGCCGCATCGTCGGCGTCCTCTTCGACACGCGCGAGGTCGCAGTTCGCTCTCTCTACGGCGTCGTCACACCACTCTTCACCGTCGATGCCGAGCACCCCGTCACGATCCGCCCGGTGGATATCGACGGCGACGGCCGCGTCCTCTGGATCAGAACCAGACTCACAAGCCCGCACTTCCAGCCGCACCCGTACTCATGGAGCGAGGGGGATCTGCGGCTGTTCGACCCCGCGCTCGGGTTCAACGGCGTGCTCGAGGAGCACGTCCTCGGCGGGCCGGACCACGGGATGCTGCCCGGCCTGATCAGCACCGTCAATCGGTTGACGCCGGACGGAGGCTTCGTCGTCGGCTGGGGCGGCTGGAACCTGCCCGGCGGCCTCAGACACTACTCGCCCGGCATCGACGAGCGGATCCTTCGAGTCGCGACGTTCGCGTCGCCCGTTGTTCTCTCCGGTCCGGGTTCGACCTGGAGCGCGTTCGTCAACGAACTCGGCGGCATCACGATCCTCGAACAACTCCCCGGCGACGAGTGGCGCGCGTGGACCGCCCGAAACCTGCCGACCCGAGAGCCAATCGGCGGCGGAGTCGCGTGGATCGGGCCTCTCGACGGCGAGACCCACTTCTTCCTCCAGGGCGCGCACGTGACGAGCCACCGCGATCGGCCCGACGGTGTCCGGTATTGGGCCACGCAGACCGTATCTTTCTACACCACCGACAACGCGGTCATGATCCGCCCGGACGGCCTCGTTATCGTGGCCACGCGAACCGAGGCGGGCGAGGTCGTGATCTACGGCGAAATCACCGAGACCGTCGGCTCGGGGTCGTCGCTCAACAGATTCGACAAACTCTATGAATCTCAACTGCGCCCCAGGGGCCTGCCGACGCCGCGCCTTGTCGGCGCCATCGACGCGTATGCCACCCCGTGGGGCGGGCACAACATCATCGGCATCGACGAGCACGGAGACGCCTGGGCCATCTGGAACAGCCATGAGATCGACGGCTGGGTCATCACCAACCTCAGCGAGTGGATCGGCGATGTTCCGCCCTTCCGCGCCGTCACCGCCTTCATAACCGCGTGGAACGCCTTCAACATCACCGGCCTCAACGACGACGGCGAACTGTTCACGCTCTGGTGGGCGCCCGAACTCGGGCACGGCAACTGGCGCACAGACTTCATCGGCTTCGCCGCGGAACGGTTCTCCCTCGACGCCAGCATCGACTCCTGGCACAACACCGTCGAAGGCTCGCTGAACTTCGTGGGCGTCGACGAGAGCGGCGCCACCATCGTCTACACCTGGAGCGTCGCCAACCAGACCTGGCGCGCCGAGATCGTCCAGAGCGCGGGAGCCGAAGACCCCGCCCGAGGCCACGCCGCCGACCCCCACGGCTCCGGCCCGCACGCCCGCACTCTTGCAGCACGGACCGACGACGGCGCGCCCGTCGCCTTCGTCCGCCACGCCGATAGCGACTGGCTCAGGCTCGACCTGATCGAGATGCTCTGAACCCGCGTCACGCTTCGAGCGCCGCCCCCGCCCGCACCCCCCCCGCGAACGCCGCAAGTTCGCTCATGGACTTGCCAACGAACAAGCCCGGCATGCCCGGCGCGGGCAGTGGGGGCAGGGCGCGGCCGCCCAGCGCGACCTTCGCCCCCCCCTCCGACACCGCTTGCGCGAACGCCGCGAGGTCCGGGCCGCTCGGGCGCGTCCGCCCCTGCGACGACAGGCTCAGCCATACCAGCGACGCGCCGTACTCGCGCGCCGCGGCGGCGAGCACGTCGAGCGGGGTGTCAGGCCCGAGGTTCACGGCGCGGAAGCCCTCGTCGGCCAGCGTCGCCGCGGCCGTCAGCGAGCCGAGCACATAAGGATCGCCCGGTGCCCCTCCCCCCACCGCCACCGGCGCGCCCTCAGGCGTTTGGATCAGGGACCGAATCTGGCTCACCGTCTGGATGCACGTGTCCGTCGCGCGGTGCTCGACCATGATCCCCGCCGAACCGTGCTTCCACAGCCCGCCCAACTCCTCCATCGCCGGGTGGATCAACTCATCCGCGATGCGAGCGATGGGTGTGCCCGAGAGGTACGCCGCGAGCAGCATCCCTCGCGCTGGCGCGTGATCATCCGCCTTCAGCGCCTCGGCGAGGGCACGCCAGCCGGGCCCCTCCACCCGGCCGGCATGCCCCGTGGCCTCCGCCATGCCCAGCACCGCGGGGTCCACCACCGGGTGCTGCGAATGCCGGATGAAACGAACCGCTTCCTCCAGCGGGATGCGCCGATGACCGCCCAAAGTCCGAACGGCCCTGATCTCCCCCCGATCCACCCACCGCTTCAAGGACGATTCGCTCACCCCGATCGCGCGGGCCAAGTCGTTTGGGGATAGCAGGGTCTGCGTCGCCTCCATCGGTCAAGTCCTTGATGTACAGGCGTTTACAAATCGTCCAGACCGGTCCCGCCAGTCCCTCTCGGAACCACCGACGGGAAGTGTAACGATATTCTGGCCCGATGTCGAACGATTTGCTTGATTTGGACGATTTGACCGTTTATACTGCTCCCAATCCCGGTCACCAACGGCCCGTGCGGGTCGCTCCGGCCGGACAACAGGAGGTGGTCGAATGAACCGCAGCACGTCGATCGTCGGTGGGTTGGTCGCTCTCGCCGCCCTGGCCGGACAGGCCTGGGGCCAGTGCTCAACACAGCAAGCCTGCGAAACGACGAAGGAGCAGCCGGCGCAGGCCCGGCTCGCGTCGTACACCGTCGCCGCGGACGACGTCGTGAGCGTCGCGGCGGGCGCGGGCAAGTTCACGACGCTCCTCGCCGCTGCCGAGGCCGCGGGACTCGTCGATGCGCTCCGATCCAGCGGCCCCATCACCGTCTTCGCGCCGACGGACGAGGCGTTCGCGAGACTCCCAGCGGGCACGGTGGAGTCGCTCCTCCGCCCGGAGAACCGCGCGGCGCTCGCGGGCATTCTCACCTACCACGTCGTGCCCGGCGCGATCCCGGCGTCGCGCGTCGCCCGGATGAGCGGCGCGACCACGCTCAACGGCCAGCGCATCGAGTTCACGCGCGGCATGGACGGCGTTCGCGTCGATGGCGCGGCTGTCATCGCCGCGGACATCGAGGCCTCCAACGGGATCATCCACGTCATCGATCGCGTGATCCTGCCCGCGGACGGCACGATCGTCGCCATCGCGTCGAAGGCGGGCACCTTCGCCACGCTGCTGGCCGCTGCCAAGGCTGCGGGACTCGCCGATGCGCTCGCCGGCGAAGGGCCTTTCACCGTCCTCGCCCCGACCGACGAGGCCTTCGCGAAACTCCCGGCGGGCACGGTCGAGTCGCTCCTCGAGCCGGAGAACAAGGACAAACTCGCCTCCATCCTCAAGTACCACGTCATCCCGGGGCGCGTCTACGCCGCTCAGGCCCTCGCGCTCGGTGCGGCCGCCACGCTCCAGGGCAACGAGGTCGTCTTCGATCTGGCCGACGGCGCACTCGTTGTGGACGGCGCCCGCGTGGTGCGCACCGACATCGACGCCTACAACGGCGTGATCCACGTCATCGACGCCGTCATCCTCCCTCAGTGACACGCCCACCGAACAACGCCGGGCCGACGCCCGGAAGGAGAAGCACCGTGAAGATTCTCGACATCGTCACCCTCGTCCTCGTCATCGTCGGCGGCCTGAACTGGGGCCTCTGGGGCGCGTTCCAGTTCGACCTAGTCGCTTTCCTGCTCGGCGGCAACACCGCCGCCCTCGCACGCGTCGTCTACGTCCTCGTCGGCCTCTCCGCCGTCTTCCAGGCCGTGAACCTCCGCACCCTGCCGCAACGCCTCGCCGCCGGATCGCACCGCCACGCGATGGCCTGACCCGATCGAGCGACCCCGGCCCGGCGCGGCGGAAACGCTGCGTCGGGCTTTCACGCCAGGAGCGGCCCATGCTCGCCACGACCGCCAACGCCTCGCTTGCGCACGGCCACGACCGTCCGGCTGTGCTCGGCGCAAAACGCCGATCCGACCAACACGCCCTGCACACGCTCCGCACCGAGACGCTCTCGCCTCTCCCCATCGAGCGAGTCTTCGCGTTCTTCGCAGACCCGTTCAACCTCGAGTCGCTCACGCCGCCGTGGCTTCGGTTCCGCGTGCTCACGCCGCCCCCAATCGCGATGCGCGAGGGGCTGGCGCTCGACTACCGTCTGCGCGTGCGCGGGCTTGCGATGCGGTGGCGGTCCGTCATTCTCGCCTGGGAGCCGCCCGACCGGTTCGTGGACGCCCAGTCCGTCGGCCCGTACGCGTGGTGGTGGCACGAGCACCGCTTCGAGCAACTCCCGGGCGGCGGCACGCGCATCACAGACACCGTCGAGTACGCCGCACCCGGCGGAAGGCTCCTGCACGACGTCCTCGTCCGCCCGGATCTCGAACGGATCTTCGCCTACCGGAGCGTGCGCATGCGGGAACTCCTCGGCGGCTGAGCCTCACTCGTCCTCGAACCACTCGGCCGCGTCCGTGCGCGCCTCGACCGCCGCATCCACCGCGCTCCGGCCCGGCTCTTCCACGCGCTCGCCGCGCTTGCGCGCCCGCACGAGCAGCCGGATCGGCACCTCCTCGAACGGCAGTTCCTCGCGGAACCGGTTGAGCAGGAACCGCTCGTAGTTGGCCGTGAAGAGTTCGGGGTGGTTCACCACCAGCGCGATCGTCGGCGGGTTCGTGCGCACCTGGGCGACGTAGAACAGTTTCACCCGCGTCCCGACCTTGCTCGTCGGCCCGCGCGTCTCGAGGATGCCGCGCACCAGCCGGTTCAGTTCGCCGGTGGTCACGCGGCGCCCCGCCTGCTGGTGCAGGTCGAATGCCACGTCGATCAGCCCGCGCAGGTTCTTGCTCTCGGTCGCCGACGTGAACGCGACCGGCGCGAACGCCAGCCCCTTAAGTTCGCGGCGCAGGTACTCCTCGTAGTCCTCCGTCGTGACGCGCCGCCCCTTCGCCCCCTGCCGGCCCTCGGCCAGGTCCCACTTGTTCACCACGATCACGACCGGCTTGTACGCCTTCTGCGCCAGCATCGCCAGTTGCTGGTCCACCTGGCTCACCGGCTCGGTCGCGTCGATGAGGAGCAGCACCACGTCCGCGCGATCCACCGCGCGCTTCGCCCGGTCGAAGGCGTACCACTCCACCTGCCCCTGGAAACTCCGCTTGCGGCGCAGCCCGGCCGTGTCGATCGCCACGATCGCCCGCCCGTCCATCTCGAACCGGACGTCCACCGCGTCGCGCGTCGTGCCCGCGATCTCGGACACAATCACCCGCGGCTCGCCCGCCAGCGCGTTGACCAGCGAGCTCTTCCCCGCGTTCCGCTTGCCGATGATCGCCACCTGGAGGTCCGCAGGCGCGGGCGCGGCCTCCTCCGTCGCCTCCGGCAGCATCCCGTACAGCGCATCGATGAAGTCCCGCCGGAAGTAGTTGCTCTTCGCGCTCACCATCATCGGCTCGCCGAAGCCGAGCGACGCCAACTCGTGCGCGTGCGACTCCCAACTCGGGCCGTCCACCTTCGTCGCCACCACCCGGACACGCGGGGAGGTGGCGGACTGGCGGAGCGGCAGGGTGACGGTCTCGTCCCCCCTCTCCTCCTCCCCATCCCCCTCCGCGCCTCTGCGCCTCTGCGTGAGCCTCCGTTCAGTCCGCCTCGACACGAATCGCCCCTCGCGCAGCATCCGCCCGATCTCCTCGTCCTGCGCCGTGACGCCCGCCTGCACGTCCACCGCGAAGAGCACGATGTCCGCGCTCGCCACCGCCTCGCCGATCTGCCGCTCGATCTCCGGCGTCAGGCGCGACAGGTCCGCCCCGACCTCGTCGTACCGCGCCCCCTCCGCCGCGTACACGCCGTACCCGCCCGTATCGACGAACTCCACGGCCCGCGCCGGCTCCGACCCGTCGGGGGAGGGCAGGTCCACCACCACGCTCACCCGGTCGCGCGTCACGCCGGGCGTCGGGTCCACGATCGACACCTTCGCCCCCGCGATCATGTTCAGCAGGGAACTCTTCCCGACGTTCGGGCGACCCACGATGGCGATCCGCGGCACAGGCATGGTCAATCGTAGGTGCGAGCGGCCACCCCCACCCGCACCCACGTGCCACCACCGTCGGCCTCCACCTCCTCCTTCCCCACTTCCGTCTTCCCGACGATAGTGCTCCCGTCCGGAATCCGCGCCAACCACATTCCGTATCATCCTTCAAGCCGATGCTTCTGAATCGTCTCAACTTGCTCGCCGTCGCATTCACCGCGCCCGCCGCGCTTCCAGCCACCGCCCAGTCCGATCTCCTCGCCGGCCAGGCCGTCCCCATCCGCTCCATCGACCCGGCCGACGACGACTTCGCCGACCTCGAACCGCTCATCCCGCTCATCGGCGACGCCCGCGTCGTGCAACTCGGCGAGCAGACCCACGGCGACGGGGCGGCCTTCCTCGCCAAGGTCCGCCTGGTCAGGTTCCTCCATCAGCGCATGGGCTTCGACGTGCTCGTCTGGGAGTCGGGCTTGTTCGACTGCCGCGTCGTGGACGAGCAACTCCGCGAGGGCATGCCGACCATGGACGCCCATGCCCACGGCGTCTTCGGCATCTGGCGATACAGCGCGCAGGTCCGCCCGCTGCTCGACTACATCGCGGAATCGCACACGACCGACCGCCCGATCGCCACCGCCGGCATGGACACGCAGTTCACCTCCGACCACGGCACGGGTGAGTGGGCGAACCGCGTGCGCGCGCACTTGGCCGACGCCGGCGCGACCCTCTCCCCCGACGCCGATGCCGCCCTCCGCTTCTTTGCAACCGGCTCGAACGCCCGTCAAGCGGTCATCGACGGCGAGATCAGCGCGGACACCAAGCGCGGCCTCGAAGCCCTCGCCATGGACGCCGCCGCGTCGCGCCCGGCCCGCGTCGCCCGCCACGGCGAGCCTGAGGCGGACTTCTTCGCGCGCGTCATCGACGACATGCGCGAGTGGGTGCGTTTCGCGGAGGCGAACGCGCGCGGGGCGTCGATGAACAACATCCGCGACGCCCGCATGGGCGACAACCTCGCCTGGCTCGCCGACGAGTATTTCAAGGGCCGCAGGCTCATCGTCTGGGAGGCGACCATGCACGCCGTTCACCGCGCGTGCGAGATCGAGACCGGACTCCCCTTCACCTACGACGGCCTCATCACCGCCGGCGAACGGGCGCGCGAGACGCTCGGCGACGACCTCTTCACCGTCGGCTTCACCGCGGCGCGCGGCCGCACCGGAAGGCTCGGCATGAACCCCGTTACCCTCGACCCACCGGCCGAAGGCTCGCTCGAAGCCGCCGCGCTCGCCACCGGCCGGCGGTTTCTCTGGATCGACTTCCGCTCCGCCCCCGCGGACCACCCGCTGCGCACGCGCCTCTCCGCCCGCCCGCTGGGCTACGCCCCCATGCTCGCCGTCTGGCCCGACCAGATGGACGCCATGTTCTACACCGAAGAGATGTTCCCGAGCACGACCGAGCGAACGCACCCGCCGAACTACCGCCTGCACGACGACCGCGCCGACAACTGAGCCGCGACGCGCCGGGCCGTGCCACGACCGTCGATCTCGATCCCTTCGTTTCTCCTCGCAACCCTCCCCCGACGGTCGTGCTCCGCGGTCCCCATACCCTCCCCCGTGCCCTCCCGCTTCCCCGTCATCGTCGGCCCCACCGCCTCCGGCAAGTCCGCGCTCGCCGTTGAGGTGGCTCTTGCCGTCGAAGCCCGCGGGCTGGCCCGAGGGGAGGTCGTCTCGGCCGATGCCTTTCAGGTCTACCGGGGCATGGACATCGGCACCGCCAAGCCCACCGCCGACGAGCGGCGCGGGGTCGCGCACCACCTCATCGACCTCGTCGAGCCGGACGACCCCGAGCCGTTCACGCTCCACCGCTGGCTCACACTCGCCAACGCGCTCATCGACGACCTGCGCGCGCGCGGCGTCACGCCCATCGTCGTCGGCGGCACGCACCTCTATGTCAAGGCCCTGCTCGACGGCCTGTTCAACGGCCCGGGCGAGGACGCGGACCTCCGCGCCGAACTCCGCGCCATGGACCCTGTTGCACGCTGGCGCGAACTGGAGTGCGCCGACCCCGCCGCGGCAGACCGCATCCACCCCAACGATGAACGCCGGACTGTCCGCGCCCTGGAGGTTTACCGGCTCACTGGGAAGCCGATCAGCGAGCACCAGTCGCAGTGGGACCGCACGCCGCGCCCGGACGCCCTGCTCGTCGGCCTGGAATGGCCCACGGAAGTCCTCAACAGGCGCATCAACGCCCGCGTGAAAAAGATGTTGGACCGCGGCCTGCTCGACGAGGTCCGCGCCCTCACGCCTCGACTCGGCCCCCAAGCCCGTGAAGCCCTTGGGTACAAGCAACTCCTCGCTCACCTTGAAGGCCGGGCCACGCTCGACGAGGCCGTCGAGGCGGTCAAGATCGAAACCCGTCGCTTCGCCAAGAACCAGAGGACATGGCTGCGCCGATTGCGGGGAACCCCGGGTTCGCTGTGGCTGAACGCCAACGGCGAAACGCCCGCCCGATTCGCGCAAGCCATTGTTGATGCTGTGTTTACGCCGTAGGTCGCCGGCCTGGACGACTCCCCCCGTTCCCCCCACCATTGCAGGCTTCGTGCCCGGGCGTCCGAACAGGAAACTGGCCGGGTGGCGTAGGCATCTCGCTTGACTCTGCCCTAGGGCGGCCATTCCCTCCCCCCCGAGCGGCGTGCCGATCTCCTGAGGGGGAGGGTCGAGCCTGGCCGAGGGGAACCACGCGGAAGTCACGATGGCAAAGCGAGCGTCGAGTGCGGGCGGGGGGTCGGGTGCGCGAAGCGGCGCGGGCGCATCCGGGCGACGGCGCGGCTCGGGCTTGGGCTACAAGGCCGGCGACGCCAAGGGCCGCCACGTCGTGATCGTCGAAAGCCCGTCCAAGGCCAAGACCATCAATAAGTATCTCGGCCCGGACTACATCGTGCTGCCGAGCGTCGGGCACGTGCGCGACCTGCCGAGCAAGGCGGCCAAGGGGGACAAAAGCCCTGTTCCCGGCGTGGACCTGAAGAAGAAGTTCCGCCCGACCTACGAGGTGCTCTCCGGGAAGGAGGGCGTGATCCGCGACCTGAAGGCGGCCGCAAAGGACGCCAGGGCCTCAGGGTGCGACGTCTGGTTCGCCACCGACCTTGACCGCGAGGGCGAGGCCATCGCCTGGCACCTCGCCGAGGAACTGGGCATCGACCCGGCGCAGGCCCGTCGGGTCATGTTCGCGGCCATCACCAAGACCGAGATCGACCGTGCCTTCCAGCACCCGCACCCGATCGACGTGGACAAGGTGAACGCCCAGCAGGCACGGCGCATCCTCGACCGCATCGTCGGCTACCAGGTCTCGCCGCTGCTCTGGAAGAAGGTCGCCCGCGGCCTGAGCGCGGGGCGCGTGCAGAGCGTGGCCGTCCGGCTCATCGTCGAGCGCGAGCGCGAGATCAGGGCGTTCGTCCCCGACGAGTACTGGCAGGTCGAGGGCGTGTTCGCGCTGAGCGAGGAGGACGCACGCCGCCTCGGCCCGGCGTGGCGCGGCCTGCTCGACGAGCGCGACGCCAAGGGCAACCCGCCCACGATCAAGTCCCAGAACGCCTGGCTCGCCGAGAACCGGCTGATCCGGGCGGAACTGGTGGAGGTCGCGGGCGAGAAGTTCGAGGTGCGCACCGGCGAAGCGGGCACGGACCTGACTCCGCGCGTGCGCGCGATCGTTGAGGCCGCGGGGCTTCGGCAGGTCGAGGTCTCGACCGAGGAGGACGCGGAGGGGCGCGGGCCGGCGCGCTGGCGTCGCACGGTGCGCGGCACGGCGGACCCGGCCACGCCGTATTCCGTCGCCGGCATCGAGACCAAGCGCACGAGCGTGCGCCCGCCCGCGCCGCCCAGGCGCGCGGGGATCTGCGTGCCGCGCAGATCGAGTACCGCAACGCCGTGCGCGACAACCCGGATGACGGCGCGCTGCGC
>DAOMNQ010000085.1:0-1464 GCA_035443945.1 Phycisphaerales bacterium
CAGACGATCGAGTGAAGTCGCTTTGCGATGCCCTTCGTGCCGGTCGCTGCCATGGTCGGTCTCCCGGTGTCCGGTGTGCGTTCACCAACCCGGCCCGCCGCGAGGGCAGACCGGGCACGAGCGGCCCACGGGATCAGTATGCCGGAGACACCGACGCGTGCCAAGCCTGTTTCGCGGGTTTTTCGCCCTCGCGAGCGCGGTCAGCGCACCGCGTCGCCGGGGACGCGGGGCGGTCACCGGAAGGAGGAGCCGCCCGTGGGCACACGGCGCACGGGCGGCTCGGATGGGGGACGGGTTGTGTTGGTTGGTCAGCCTGCGCGGACCTGGACGCGCTGGGCGCGTCGGGCGGTGCGCTTGGGAAGGACGATGGTCAGCACGCCGTCGCGGCAGGTGGCGGTGACGGCCTCCTGATCCACGTCCTCGCCGAGGCGGAAGGCGCGGCGGTAGTCGCCGACGCCGAACTCGCCCTGCACCCAGCGGGCGTTCTCGGGGTATCGCTGCTCGACGCGGGCCTCGACGGTCAGCACGCCGTCGTCGATCGTCAGCGAGATGCCCTCGGGCGTCGTCCCGGGCACGTCGGCGTGAATCTCGAATCGGTCATCGAAGGCGAAGAAGTCGCTCGGCGGCCTGTAGAACCTGCGTTCGCCCGCAGCTTCGTGCGCCGATCCGTTGCGTTCGATCACGGTCGTCTCGTTCATGGTGCAGTCCTCCGTTTCGTGCTCGGTCGAGCGGCACGGCCTCACGAGGCGTTCGCGGGGAGCGACTTCGCCTGCGTCGACTCCGGGGCGCTCAGGGCGCGCACCTCGATCTTGCGCGGGCGGGCCGACTCGGCCTTGGGCATCGTCACCCGGAGCACGCCGTTCGTCAGCGTCGCCTCGACTTGCGACGGATCGATCGGCAGCGGCAGGCCGACGGTGCGCTCGAAGTGCGTCAGTTCGCGCTCGACGCGCAGGGTCTCCGCGCCCTCGGGCGTGGTGCGCTCGCGCCGGCCTCGCACGGTGACGAGGTTCTCGGTCGCGGTCACCTCGACCTCGTCGAGCGAGAAGCCGGGGAGTTCCGCCTCGAGATGGAACGCCGCGTCGTCGTGCCAGAGGTTGACGGCGGGCCACGCCGCGGGCTGCGACGGCGTGACGCCGAGGGCCTCGTCCATCTGGCGGGTCATGGCGTCGAACACCCGCCCGAACTGCCTCGAAAGGCTGTCGATTTTGGGGGTCAGGATCAGTGTGCCACGCATGGGGCGCCTCCTTTCGATCGTTACTTTCCGGCCGCCGATTCCCACACGCCGGCGGCACGGGAGGGAGGGCAACCTGCGTGCCAGCGCGCTCGGCCGGAGCGCACGCCCGGTCACGTGCGGCCGGACTGTCGTGCGGGCAAAGCGGACGATCCGGGCTGTCAAGTTGACAGTTCAAGACTCAGGACTCAGGACTCAGGACTCAGGACTCAGGACTCAGGACTCAGGACTCA
>DAOMNQ010000085.1:1564-11898 GCA_035443945.1 Phycisphaerales bacterium
GACTCAGGACTCAGGACTCAGGACTCAGGACTCAGGACTCAGGACTCAGGACTCAAGACTCAGGACGCAAGGCTCAGGACTCCCGCCACCCCCTACGATCCCCTGCCGGTGGGGTGGCCGAGTGGTCGAAGGCGCCGGTCTTGAAAACCGGTAGACCCGTCAGGGTCTCGCGGGTTCGAATCCCGCCCCCACCGCTTGCTTCTCGGACGATCGCGGGGCGTGCCCGCCGCGCCGGCTCACGGCGGGTAGACACCGTGTCGATGCTTGCCGGGGCCTCGCGCGACCGCACCACCCTCCGGAGTTGAATATGCGCCTCGAGTTCGACGTCGCCTACCTGTCGCTGGAGATCGGGATTGACCAGCGCATCCCGACCTACGCGGGCGGCCTGGGCGTGCTGGCGGGCGACACCATGCTCGCCGCCGCCGACCTCGGCATCCCGATGGTGGGTGTCACGCTGCTCTACCGCGAGGGGTACTTCACTCAGGAGCCGGCGGGCGGCAACGCGCGCGACATCCCGCAGCCGTGGGAGCCGGAGCGAGTGCTTCGGCAGATGCTGCCGCGCGTGGTGGTGCCGATCGACGGGCGGCCTGTGATGCTGCGGGCGTGGCGTCACGACGCGGTCGGCGTCGGCGGGCACGTGGTGCCGGTGTACTTCCTCGACGCGGAACTGCCGGAGAACGACCCGGACGCGCGGATCATCACGCGCCGGCTGTACGCGGGCGACCACCAGCACCGCATCCGGCAGGAGACGGTCCTCGGCATCGGCGGCCCGCGGATGCTGCGCGCCATCGGGCACGACGTGCGGTTGTTCCACATGAACGAGGGTCATGCCTCGTTCGCCACGCTCGAGGCGCTGAGCGCGTGCATCGCGCGGTGCGCGGAGCACGGCGGCTCGGCGCACGACGCTCTGGGACCGGCGACGATCGCCAAGGTCCGCGATCACTTCGTCTTCACCACGCACACGCCGCTGCCCGCGGGGCATGACCGGTTCGACGTGGACACGGTGCGCCGGATCGTGGGCGACCATCCCGCCCTGCACCGCCCGGACCTGCACGGCGAGGGGGAGTTGAACACGACCCGCCTGGCGATGAACCTGAGCGCGTTCACCAACGCCGTCTCGCGCCGGCACGCGGAGGTGTCGCGGGCGATGTTCCCGGGCTACCGGATCGAGTCGGTGACGAACGGCGTCCACGCCGGGCGGTGGGCGAGTCCGCACGTGACCGCCCTGCTCGACGAGCACATGCCGGACTGGCGGCGGCACAACGCGGACCTGCGCCTCGCGCACCGCATCCCGGCGGACGCGGTCCTCGCGGCCCACGCGAAGGCCAAGGGCGAGATGCTCGCCACGGTCGCCTCCGCGACGGGGCGCTCGCTGGACCCGGACGCCCTGACGATCGTCTTCGCGCGGCGCATGACGGACTACAAGCGCCCGACGCTCGCGCTGGCGGACCCCGCGCGCCTGCGCGCCATCGCCGACCGCGTCGGCCCGATCCAGTTCGTCTTCGCGGGCAAGGCCCACGCCCACGACGGCGCGGGGCAGGAGATCGTCCGGCGCATCCACGCCGTCGCCAAGTCGCTCGAAGGCTCGGTGCCCATCGTGTTTGTCAACGGCTACGACCTGGCGCTCGCGCACCGACTCGTCGCGGGCGCGGACGTGTGGCTGAACGTGCCGCGCCCGCCGATGGAGGCCTCGGGCACCAGCGGCATGAAGGCCGCGCTCAACGGCGTGCCCAGCCTCTCGACGCTCGACGGCTGGTGGCTCGAGGGCTGCGTCGAGGGCGTGACGGGCTGGTCGATCGGCTCGGCCTCGGACGACTGCCGCTCCGAAGGCCCCGAGAGCATGGACCCGCGACACGCCGCCGACCTGTACGACAAACTGGAGCGTGCCGTCGCCCCGCTCTTCCACCGCGACAAGCCGGCCTGGGCGCGGATGATGCTCAACTGCATCGCGGTGAACGGGTCGTACTTCACGGCCGAGCGGATGGTGGCCGAGTACGCGGTGCGGGCGTACGCGCGCTAGGCCGCTTCCTCCGGCCCGATGATCTCGACGCGCGTCGAGCGGTCGAGGTTGCAGACGACCTCCTCGCCGTCGTCCTTGCGGATGACGAGGCGGTCGAGCCAGAGTTTGTTGTCCTCGCCGTGCGCGTACCACGAGCCGGTCTTCTCGCGCCCGGAGCGGACGACCGTCCCCTCGAAGGTTGTGGTCATCGCGCCGGAGAGGCGGGGCAGTTCCTTCGTCACGCGGACGCGGGCGCCAGGCTCGAACGTGTTGGTCTGCGGCGGCATGGCGGTGAGTATACGCGAGGCATCATCGCCCGATGGCACGCTCGACCTCGGCCAGCAGTCGATCGGCCCCGTCCTTTGTGCGTGCCTCGGCGATGAGGCGCATGATCGGCTCGGTGTTGCTCGCCCGCACGTGGACCCAGGCCGGTCCGCCGCCGGCGTGGGGGCAGTCGTCCCAGTCCACGCGGACGCCGTCCTGGCGGTCGGCGCGTGCGCCGGCCTTGCCCGCCCAGGCGGCGACGCGTTCGACGGCCGGTGACGCCGCGTCGCGCGAGGGGATCTCGACCTTGCGTTTCTCGATCGCGTAGGCGGGCGTGTCGGCCACGAGGTCGGCGAGCGGGCGTCCGTGCCGGGCCATCAGCGCCAGCACGAGCGCCATCGCGCCGAGCGAGTCGCGCACGCAGGAGACGCCCGGCCAGATGACGCCGCCGTTGCCCTCGCCGCCGATCTCGGAGCCTTCGCGTTTCATCGCCCCGGCGACGTGGGCCTCGCCGACGGGGGTGCGGACGACGCGCGCCCCGTGCTCGCGGGCAAGGTCATCGATCATGCGGCTGGTCGAGAGGTTCGCGCACAGGACGATGCCGCGGTGGCCCTCGTGCGCGCGCGCGCCGAGGGCATCGCACGCCTCCAGCACGCCGCGTGCGGCGAGCACGAGCGTCCATTCCTCGCCGACGTACCGTCCCTGGGCGTCGATGATCGCAAGGCGGTCGCCGTCCGGGTCCTGCGCGAAGCCGACATCCGCCCGGGCCTCGCGCACGGCGGCGCAGAGGTCGCGGAGGTTGTCCCGCGTCGGCTCCGGCGGGTGCGGGAAGACGCCCGACTCGTCGTCGCCGATGTGCGTGACGCGGCAGCCGAGCGATTCGAGCAGCCGCCGCCCGCCCTCGACCCCGGCCGCGTTGACGGAGTCGAGCACGACGGCATAACGCCGCGCGCGGATAAGGGCGACGAGCTCGTCGCCGAGCCTGCGGAGGACGAGTGCGGCGTGGTCCCAGCCGGCGTCGTGCTTCGTCCGCACACGCCCGGCCTCGGCCCAGTTCCGCCACGCGACGCCATCGCCGTGGAAGATCGCCGCGATCTCATCGGCGGCCCGCGGTGGGGGGGCGCAGGCGCGCACGCCCTTGGCGACGCCCTCGCCATCCGGGACGAGGCACTTGATCCCGTTCCATGCCTGGCCGTTGTGGCTCGCGGTGACGACGATTCCACCCGCCGCTTCGAGTTCGTCGACCATCACGCCGACGGTGGGGGTCATCTCGACGCCGAGGTCGATCACGTCGCAGCCCACGCCGGTGAGGCCCGCCACGGCCCCGGCGTGCATGGGATCGCACCCCGCGCGCCCGTCGCGTCCGACAACGACCGTCGGCCTGCCGTCCCTGCGCGGCAGCCACGACCCGAACGCCGCGGCGAACCCTGCCGCGACCTCGGGCGTGAGGCTCGCGCCGACGATCCCGCGCATCCCGCTCACCCCGACCATCAACGGCCCGTCGCCCATCGTGCCTCCCGCCTCCCGGCTGGCAATAGCCTACACGCCGACTCGCCATCGGCCCACCGTTGCCCGGTGCCTGATGCACGGCGCCCTTCCTGCGTCCTCCTATACTTCACGCCCTTCCATGTACTCCATCTCCGTTGAGACCGAGTTCTGCGCCGCGCACGCCATCGTGATCGGCGGCGTGCGCGAGCCGCTGCACGGCCACAACTGGCGCGTGACGGCGACGATCTCGGGCGACACGCTCGACGACGACGGGCTGCTCTGCGACTTCCACTCCGTCGAGGCCGCGCTGCGCGAGGTCGTCGCCCCCTTCGCCAACGCGAACCTGCACGATGCCCCGCCGTTCGACCGACGCAACCCGACGGCCGAACTGGTGGCCAGGCACGTCACCGACGAACTCGCCCGGCGACTCGCGCCCGCGCTCGCCCGGGGCGCCCGCGTCTCGGCTGTGCGCGTCACCGAAGCCGCCGGGTGCGCCGCGACCTACCGTCCTGAGCCGTGACCCGGACCCACCGTGCCAACCCCGTGACCCGCGAGCCGGAACCGCCGCCCGAGGCCTCGCACTTCTTCAACCGCGACCTCTCGTGGCTGGAGTTCAACCGGCGCGTGCTGGCGCAGGCCGCCGACGCGGACTTCCCGCTGCTGGAGCGGGTGAAGTTCCTCGCCATCTTCTCGAACAACCTCGACGAGTTCTTCATGAAGCGCATCGGCCAGATGAAGCGCTCGGTGCTCGCCGGGATCGACGCGCCGGGGCCGGACGGCCTGCGAGGGCGGCAGGTGCTCGCGGCCCTGCGCGCGCGAGTGATCGAGTTGCAGCGTACCCAGGCCGACCTGTGGGAGCGCACGCTCCGCCCCGCGCTCGAGGCCGAGGGCGTGCGCATCCTGCGGTATGCCGACCTGAACGCCGCGGAGCGCACGTCGATCGACGCCTGGTACCGTGCGAACGTCTTCCCGGTGCTCACGCCGCTGGCGGTCGATCCGGGGCACCGGTTCCCGTTCATCTCGAACCTGTCGGAGAATCTGGGCATCCTCGTGTGCGCGCCCGGCAGCCCCGAGCGGCACTTCGCGCGCATCAAGGTGCCGGACGTGCTGCCGCGGTTTGTCCCGGTGGGGGCGGACGCGCCGATGCAGCCGGGCGACCTCTCGAAGATCAACGTTTCTTCCGATGCTCCGCTGCGACTGCTCCCCCTGGAGGAGTTGATCATCAACAACCTCGACGACCTCTTCCCCGGCATGGAGACGCACGACGTCACGCCCTTCCGCCTGACGCGCAACGCGGCGGTCGAGCGCGAGGACGACGAGGTCGAGGACCTGCTGGAGCACGTCGAGGCCGAACTGCACATGCGGCGTTTCGCCAGCGCGGTGCGCATCGAGACCGGACCGGACCCTTCGCCCGGCGTGCTCGCCTTCGTCACCGACGAACTGGGGCTGACCGACGAGGACGTTTATCAGCGGCCCGGCCCGCTCGAGTACGCCGATCTGTTCCAGATCGCGGACCTCGCCCTGCCGCACCTCAGGTTCGAGCCGTGGATTCCGATGATCCCGCCGGCGATCGCGCACGCCTCGTCCTCGGACTCGGACCTCTTCGCCATCGTGCGCGAGCGCGACGTGCTGCTCCACCACCCCTACGAGTCGTTCAAGGCGTCGGTCGAGCGGTTCATCGCCGCCGCCGCACGCGACCCGGACGTGCTCGCGATCAAGCAGACGATCTACCGCACGAGCCGCGACTCGCCGTTCGTCGCCTCGCTCATCCGCGCCGCCGAAAGCGGCAAGCAGGTCGCCTGTCTCGTGGAACTGCGCGCGCGCTTCGACGAGCAGAAGAACCTCCGCTTCGCGCGCCAACTCGAGAAGCACGGCGTCCACGTCGCCTACGGCGTGGTCGGGCTGAAAACCCACTGCAAGTGCTCCCTCGTCGTGCGGCGCGAGAGCGGCGGACTGCGCGCCTACGCCCACCTCGGCACCGGCAACTACAACCCCCACACGGCCCAACTCTACACCGACATCGGCCTGCTCACGTCCAACCCGCGCATCACCGACGACGTCGTCGCGCTCTTCAACCTCCTCACCGGCCGCAGCCAGCAGACCGACTACAACGAACTTCTCATCGCGCCGGCCAACCTCCGCCGCCAGTTCTCCGAACTCATCCGGCGCGAGACCGAGAACGCCCGGCGCGGCCTGCCCGCGCGCATCTTCGCCAAGGTCAACTCCCTCGAGGACCGCAAGATGACCGAACTGATCTACGAGGCCTCGCGGGCAGGCGTCCGGGTCGATCTCGTCGTGCGCGGCTTCTGCTGCCTCCGACCCGGCGTGCCCGGACTCTCCGAGAACGTCCGCGTCTTCTCCGTCGTCGGGCGATTCCTCGAGCACTCGCGCGTCTTCCACTTCGCCAACGCCCGCGAGAACCCCCTCGAGGGAGACTGGTACATCGGCTCGGCCGACTGGATGTACCGCAACCTCAACAACCGCGTCGAGGCCGTCATCCCGGTGCGCGACGCCGACGCCCGGCGGCGCCTGAACCGCATCCGCGAGGTCATGCTCGCCGACCGCCGACGGGCCTGGTCGCTCAACCCCGACGGCTCGTACACGCAACTCGTCCCCCCCCCGGATGCGCTGCCCGACTCGCCCGCCGCCCTCGGCACATTCCGCACGCTGATGAACGACACGCTCACCGCCTCCGGTCAGGCGTAACGCGCGCCGGCGTGCCCGTCAGGACTCCTCCAGCGGGCCGAACTCCGGCTCTTCGCTCGCGCCGCCCGTGCCCGTGATGGCCCGCACGATGCGGTCGGCGTGGACGTGCGTGTTCTCGATGAAGTACCGGGTCCGCTCCTGCGAGCCGCCGCACGCCGTCCCCGCGACGTACACCCCCGGCACGTTCGTCTCCATCGTCCGCGCGTCGTGCGCCGGCCGACGCTCCGGGCCTTCGAGCGCGACGCCGAACGCCTCGAAGAGCGACGGGTCCTGCACGTAGCCGGTCATCAGCAGCACGAAGTCGGTCTCGACCTCGGTCGGCACGCCGCGCCCGCCCGCATCGCCGAGCACGACCAAGCCGGGGCGGATCTCGCGGACGATGGTCCGTGGCAGCCAGCCGATCTCGCCCTTCTCGATCAGCCACTCAATCTCCGGACGCAGCCAGTACTTCACGCGCTGCTCGTCGAAGCGCTCGCCGCGATAGGAAACGGTCACGCGCGCGCCCGCCCGCCAGCACCGCAGCGCGGCCTCCACCGCCGAGTTCTTCCCGCCCACGATCAGCACCCGCGTCCCGAAGTACTTGTGCGGCCCCTCGAAGTAGTGGCTCGCGTGCGCCAGCCCCTCGCCCGCCACGCCCAGCATCCTCGGGCGGTGCATGTTGCCGATCGCCAGCACGACCCGCCGCGCCCGATACTCCTCCGCGCCGTCCGTGGCGGGGCTTCGCAGGCCCCGATCTCGCTCCGGTTCCTCCACGCCACCGACGCCGTGCGTGCTTCGCTCGCTGCGCACGACGAACGCGTCCCCCTCGCGCCGCGCGCCCACGACCCGCCGGTACCTCCGCACCTCCAGCCCGAACTGCCGCACGATCTCGCGCAGGTACGCCTGGTACTCCTCGCCGGTGATCTTGCCCTGATCGACCGAGGGGATCGGCACGCCGCAGATGGCGAGCCGCTCGGGGCTGGAGAAGAACCGCGTCTGCGGCGCCCACCACCCGAAGGTCGCCCCGACCTGCCCCGCCTCGATCTGCACGTACTCCACGCCCGCGCGCTTCAGCCCCGCCGCCACCTCCAGCCCGATCGGCCCCGCGCCGACGATGAGCACGTCCGTCCCACGCATGCGCAGACAATAGCGACCCCCCACGGACGCAGGTCAATCAGCCCGCGAGCAGCGGTGGCACAGGCGTCTCGCCTGCGCGCTTCCCCTCGCCGACATCTCCGCCACCACGGCGCCACGCGACGATCGCGATACGATTCCGTATCAGGCGCGATCTACGGGCAGCACGCTGATCGCGTCCGTGTAGAAACTCGACGTAGCAATGTCATCGAAGCGGGTCTGTGTATGGCTGCCACGAGACATACCGGCCTCCTTTCAGCGTCTGCGCCGCATGGCCGCCGCGGTGAGGGCGAGCGGCGCGAGCGAGCCGGGCGCTGGGATGGGGATGTGGGCGATCCAGGCTTCCTGGCGGTTGGGGGTGTGGTTCCAGCCCGTGCCGGTGATGATGAGCGTGTCGCCAACGACCGTGACGCCGCTAGCGCGCCCGATCGACCAGTTGAGTGCGGTGATGTCGATGCCGGCGTCGAGCAGGACGCTGCGAACGGAGCGCATCCCCCATTCCTCGCTCCAGACGAAGGCTTCCTCCCGCAGGCCTGCATTGGACCTGCCGACCACGTACTCGCCGTTGGGCGAGACGGCGTGCGCGGAACTGAGTGGGGCGGGTTCGTAGAGGACACCAAGGCCGATCATGCCGTCCTGCGCTGTCCAGAGGAATCCGCGGCCGTCGGTTTGGCCGCTGCTTGATCCGCCGATGGCGGCGCCGTCGCTCGACACGCCGACGGCGATGCTGGAGGTCATGCCGGGGAGCGTGCCCAGGCCGACCATGCCGGACTCGGGCGTCCAGCGGAAGGCCTCCGTTCGGCCCGGGTAATGAACTCTCCCTACGACGGCACTTCCGCCCATCGAAACGCTCCGCGCGCTGGTCGACGTGGCGCCGTCCGGCTTGCCGAGTCCCTGGATGCCGACACCCTCAGTCCAGAGAAAGGCCTGAAGCCCCTGCGAAGAGTTACCATTCCCAGCGACATGGCGTCCGTCGGCCGAGATGCCGTAGGCTTGGGTTTCGTTCCCGCCGGGAAGTGTGCCGATACCGATCATTCCGTCTTCGTGCGTCCAGCGGAAGCCCTCATACAGCCCAGGAAACCCGCCGCCGGCCAGACTGAATCCCACTACGGCACGCCCGTCGCCGGTCATGGCGGTGGCGACGCTGTTCTCGCCGCCCCCCGGTAGGTCGCCGAGGCCGAAGAACGTTGCGGCGCGTTGCGCCGAGGCGATCAACGCGAAGCACGCGATGGAGCAGGCGACGGCAAAGAGGTGACAAATGCGCATGGCGTGATCTCTCAACGCAGGGGGGAGAGCGGTGCAACGCCCGACTCAAGACCGGCGTGCGTGCTTCACGGCCCCCCGACGATGAGCGTGCTGTTGATGAGAACGGAGATCGTGTGGCTGCGGTGGTTGCTCGTGATGATGTCGTCGAAGCCGTCCTGGTTGAGGTCGGCGCACACGACCTGGATCGACAGTTTCGAGAAGTCCGACCCGTTGCCGTCGTCGAGGGGGAGTCGATACTTCGGGTCGCCGGCGTTGTACTGGAACCGCCCGTCGCCCTTGCCCAGGAGGATCCACGCGCGACTTGTGAGGTCAGCGGGTACCGTCACGACGAGGTCGGGCTTCGTGCCCCCGTTCAGGTGGCCGACGGCGATCCCGTTCCAGACCGGCGGAAGCGGGTCGCCGCCGCCGCCCGGGGGGTCGAAGTCGTCGGTGTCGAGGCCGGGGTTCTCGTTGTCTCCGCAGTCGTAGATGAAGTTGCCGCGTCCGTCGCCGTGGAGGATGCGGACTTGGTCGTTGCGCAGGAGGCCCGCGATGTCCTCGCGCGTGGACCCGGCGGTGAACCGGCCGACGGCCATGTCGTGGAAGAGCCAGGCGTTGAAGCCCTCGCTGCACGCCGGCGTGCGCCGCGCCAGGCCGAAGTTGAACCCCCCGCCGTTGGTCAGCACCGAGACGCCGTCGTCGAAGAGGTCGCCGGTCACAGCGTCGATGAGCGGCAGGCCGAAGAGCAGTTTGTTGAAATCGGCGGCGACCACGTCGCCCGAGTTGAGGAACGTGCCCGTGACGACGGTCGCGGCGAGTTCGAGCCTGCCCGGGTCGTAGGGGAGGTTGTAGAGGAAGTACGCCGCGTCGAGCGGGTCGTAGGTCTGCTGGTTCAGATCGACGGCGGCGACGACGTCGATCAGGCCGTCGTTGTCGAAGTCCGCGATGGCGAAGCCGCGGACAGGCGCAGGCGTCTGGATGTGGCTCTTGAGATCGAACTGTTCTGCTTGGCTGTTCCAGACGTACACGAACACGCCCCACGTACCCTCGGCGGGGTCGGCATTGGGCTCGAGGCTGGCGGCGGAGACGACGAGGTCGAGGTGCTCGTCGGCGTTCATGTGCGCGAAGCGCACCTCGGCCGGGACCGTGACCGGCTCGCCCATGCCGTCCACCAACCCCTCAGTGATGTTCTGAAGGAACGTCAGCCCGTTCGCAGGGTTCTCCCAGTCGCCGGTGTTCCTATAGACGTAGACGCCGGCGCCCGAGCCGAGGCTCGTCGTGTTGACGTTCATCGCGCCGTTGACGATCGCGACCTCGGGGAAGCCGTCGGGTTCGCTGCCGCTCGCGCCGATCACGTCCCCGGCCGCGACGCCGAACGGGTACCCGCCGCCGCTGCCGAAGAGGACGGGCGGCTTGAAGGTGGGTAAGACTTCGACAGACCCGCCCCCGCCCCCGCCCCCGCCTCCGGGCTGCCCCTACGCCCTCTCCCCGGCCCCGACGCCCCCCGCCACGGCCAGCG
>DAOMNQ010000086.1:0-11682 GCA_035443945.1 Phycisphaerales bacterium
CGTCTCGCCCAGCGCGATGAGCGCCCGCACCGCCTCCGCCGCGGCCGGCGAGATGCCGATCGAAGGCTCCGCGAGCGAGCCGGCCCGCCGTTCCAGCGCATCGGCGGTCACGAAGCCGTCCAACTTGCCGCTCAGTTCGACGATCACCGTCTCCGCGACGCGCTTGCCGATCTCGGGAAGTCGCTGCAACCCCTTCGCGTCCTTCGACACGACCATCGCGGCCACTTCGCCCGGCGGCACGGCCAGAGCGCGCAGCGCTCGCTTGTTCCCCATCCCCTTCACCGTCGTGAAGACCTCGAAGAACCGGCGGTCGTCGCGCGACTCGAAGCCGATCAGCCGCGGCACGAAACTCGTCCCCTGCCCCTGGGCCTCCAGGTATTCGAGCGTGTGCAGGATCACGCGCCGCCCCACCTCCGCCGCGAGGCGGTCGGCCAGGTACGCCGGGAGCAGCACCTCGTACGCCAGCCCCGTCCCCTCGGGCTGAACCACGCCCCCACGGGCGTCCACCGAGACCAGCGTGCCGGCGATGCGGGTGATCATCACCCCATTGAAGCACAATCAGGCCGCCGAAGCGCGAACAGGCAGCCCCGGTCCAGCCGATAACCCCGAAGCCCGACGCGGGCCGGAGGACCGACATGCCCAGAGTCACGATTCCCGCCCGCGCGGCCGTCGAGGTCACTCCCAAGCCGGCGGCCGATCGAGCGATCCTCATCGGCACGCCCGAGACAATCCCCGCCCTGCGCCGCCAGTTGGAGGCCGCGCCGGGAATGGTCCTGCCCGTGGGATGCCTCGTTTTGGCGGAAGACGGGACTGTGCCCGACCGGGTGCCCGGACTGGCTCTGGTGGAGGGGCTGGACTCTCTCACGAGGGCACGCGACGGCTTGGGGGCGCGCATCGCGGTGGTCTGCCTCCCCTCGTCCATGTGGTCGCAGGCACGCCGGGTGCGCGCCGAACTGGCCCGGGCGGGCATCGCCGAGCGCGTCGTTCCTCCCCTCGCCGAACTGCTCACCCGTGCCCCCAGCCCGCCGCACACCGGTCTGGCCACGGCGCCGGTGCTTGACTTCGCGGCGTTGATCGGCCGCGAGCCGCACGCCATCGACCACGAGCGTGTCGGATCGCTCATCGAGGGTCGGCGTGTGCTCATCACCGGCGCGGGCGGGTCGATCGGGTCGGAACTCGCCCGCGTCGTCGCGTCGTACTCACCCTCGCTGCTGGTGCTCATGGAGCGGTCGGAGAACGCCCTCTTCGAGATCGACCGCCGCCTTGGCGAGCGGTTCCCCGGTGTGGCTCGCCGCGCGGTGCTGCACGACGTCGCCGAGGCCGAGAGCACGCGGCGTCTGGTCGCGGACCTCGCCCCGGACGTGGTGTTCCACGCGGCGGCACACAAGCACGTCCCGCTGATGGAGGACCACCCGGCCCACGCCATCACCAACAACCTGCTCGGCACGCGGGCGATCGCCGACGCGGCGGCCGCCGCGGGCACGCAACGCTTCGTCATGGTCTCGACCGACAAGGCCGTGAACCCGACCAGCGTCATGGGCGCGACGAAGCGCCTCGCCGAGTTGTACGTCGCGGACCTTCACGCACGCCTGCGGCGTGCAGCGCGTGCGGGCGAGACGCCGACATGCTTCTCGATGGTCCGCTTCGGCAACGTCCTCGGCTCGGCGTGCAGCGTCCTCACCATCTGGGCCGCCCAACTCGCCGAGGGAGGGCCCCTCACCGTCACCGACCCCCGCATGACCCGCTACTTCATGACCATCCCCGAGGCCGCCGCGCTCGTCGCCCAGGCCGCCGCGATGAGCGACCCGGCGAGCGACCGCGCCGGCGTCTTCGTCCTCGACATGGGCCGACCTGTCCGCATCCTCGACCTCGCCGAACGGTTCCTGCGTGCGCACGGCGTCGAGCCGCGACTGATCGAGGACGAGACGGGCGAAGCGCCGCTCGCTCCCGACGCGCTCCCCGCCGTGGGCATCCGCTGCACCGGCGTCCGTCCCGGCGAGAAACTCCACGAGGAACTCGCCTACTCCACCGAAGACCTCGCGCCCACCGACCACCCGGGCATCATGGCCTGGAGCGGCGGCTCCGGGACGCCCATCGACATCACCGACGCCGTGGAACGCCTCGCCAGGGTCCGGTCGGGCACGGAACGTCTCGCCGTTCTCGACGCGCTCCGTCGGTATCTCCCGACGCTGGCCGCGCCGATCCCCTGCTATCGCAAGGCCGTCTGATGTTTGGCGTCTGAAAGGTGTCGGTTGACCGGTGCCCGAATTATGCGACAATGCTCTGAAGCCCGGGAGGGGCTGAGCATAAGACGGGCGGGTCGGTGATCCGAAGGATGGATGGAGCCGAACCATGCCAGCGACCATGACCGAACGTCATCAGGTGCTGATCGAGACGACCGCGGCCCGAGACAAGGCCGAGGCCCTGCTGCGCGGACTCCAGGAGGCCCGCGCCCGCTCCGAGCGCCACCTCCGCGAGATCGGCCAGACCGACGCCCTCAAAGCCGTCACCGGCCAGAGTTCGATCGAGAACGCCATCGCCAGCACCCAACGCATGATCGACACGCTCAACCGCAGCCTCCTCCAACTCAAGCAGGGGCTGACCGACGAGGACCTCGCCCTCATCGACTCCGCTCGCGAGTTCTGATCGCCTCCGGGCACACACGATCGCCGACCCGCGGTATCGTGTCGCCGTGCAACACGACCTCACGCTCCCAGTGCTCCGGCTTGACCCGCGTGCCGCGCTCCCCGCATACCAGTCCGATCTTGCGGCCGGGCTGGACCTGTCGGCCTGCCTCCCTCGCGGCGAGTTCGACAGCGAAGCCATCACGCTCGCGCCGCGCCAGATTCTCCGCATCCCCTGCGGCATCGCCGTCGCCATACCGCCCGGCTTCGAGGGGCAGGTGCGCCCTCGCTCCGGCCTGGCGACGAAGCACGGCGTCACGATCCCCAACGCGCCGGGCACGGTTGATGCCGACTACCGAGGCGAGATGTTCGTCGCGCTCATCAACCTCGGCCCCGAGCCGTATGTGGTGAGACACGGCGCCCGCGTCGCGCAGATGGTGATCGCCCCGGTCGCACGCGCCGCCGTCGTCGAAGTCCCGACGCTCGAAGAAACGGCGCGCGGCTCCGGCGGGTTCGGGTCCACCGGGGGGCACTGACGCTCACTTCCCCTTGCCGCCGGGGAAGAGCTCCTTCGGCGGGTCGCGCGCCGGCCAGCCGGTCCACTCGACGTAGCGCCGACGCAGGTCGTCCGCGATCTCGTGCGGCTTGAGGCCGCTCCCGGCGTAGTCGATCACCGGCTTGAACGTGACGACCGCGCGGCTCCGGCGCCACAGACTGCCCCACGCCGGGTCCACCTGCGGCGTGCCCTCGATGATCACCGGCAGGACGCGCACTCCCGCCCGTTTCACGATCAGCCCCACGCCCGGCAGGAACGGCATCACGCTCCGAGCCGGCCGCTCAAGCGTCCCCTCGGGAAAGATGCCGATCACCCCGCCCTCCTGGAGGTGGCGCAGCGCCTCCCGCGCAGCGACCACCTCGCGACCGTCCCGGTCGACCGTGATGATCTCCGTCCAAGCCCACAGCCACGCCAGGGCGTCGAGTTTCATGTCCTTGGCCATCATCCAGCGGATAAAGAACGGGCAGGCCGCCTGCACCAGGACCGGATCGACGCCGGCCGTGTGATTGCACACGACGAGCAGCGGGCCTGGCGCGCCCGACCGCGGCAGATTCTCCAATCCCTCATGCCGCACGCGATGCACCAGCCGCGCGTAGAGCCGAAGGAACCGCCAGACCAGCCCGCTCTCGACGTCCCCCCTCGGCCCAGCGAGGAGCCGCCGCGCCGCCACCGCCCACAGCAACCACAAAGGCACGGCGATGAGCCAAAGGGAAATCGGCACGGCATATGTTAGCGTCCGCAAAGATACATTCTACAACGATTCCATGCCTCATTGGGCGATGAAACCCGTTCGGATCCCCAACATCCGGGGTGTACAATCCGTGCGATGACCGACCTGTGGGCACCCAAGCGCGAAGCGGCAAGGCAGCGCGTCGAGCCGCTCGCCGTGCGGATGCGCCCGCGAACCATGGACGAGTTCGTCGGTCAGCAGCACATCCTCGGGCCGGGGCGCCTGCTGCGACGCATGATCGAGGCCGACGCCATCACCAGCATCATACTCCACGGGCCGCCGGGGACCGGCAAGACGACGCTGGCCCGGGTGATCGCGGCCCAGACGCGCCGGCGGTTCGTGGCCGAGAACGCCGCCGGCGTCGGCGTGAAGCGCATCCGCGAGGTAATCGACGAAGCCACCCGCGCCGTCGAACTCGAAGGCCGGCGGACCATCCTCTTCCTCGACGAGATCCACCGGTTCACGCGCAGCCAGCAGGACGTGCTGCTCAACGACGTCGAGCGCGGGCTGGTCACCCTCATCGGCGCGACCACCGAGAACCCCCTCTTCGCCTGCAACTCCGCGCTGGTGAGCCGCAGCACGCTCTTCCGCCTCGAACCGCTCAGCGAGGACGAGGTCGCCGACGTCGTCCGCCGCGCCATCGCCGACCCCGAACGCGGCTACGGCCGGCTCGACCTGCGCGTTGCCGACGACGCCATCCGCGTCTGGGCCGTCAAGTCCGACGGCGACGCGCGCCGGGCGCTGAACGCCCTCGAAGTCGCGGTCCTCTCCCAACAAAACAGAGCACGAAGCGCAAGCGAGTGCCAATCCACCCAACCGGACGGCGCACGAAGCGCAAGCGAGTGCCAGCCCTCAATATCCATCGACCGCCCCATCGCCGAGGACTCCATCCAGCAGAAGGCGGCGGTCTACGACGGCACCGGCGACGAGCACTACGACGCCATCAGCGCGATGATCAAGAGCATCCGCGGCAGCGACCCCGACGCCGCCGTCTACTGGGTCGCCCGGATGCTCGACGCGGGCGAAGACCCACGCTTCATCGCGCGGCGCCTCGGCATCCTCGCCTCCGAGGACATCGGCAACGCCGACCCCCACGCCATGCCCCTGGCCGCCGCCTGCTGGCACCTCGTCGAGCGCGTCGGAATGCCCGAGTGCCGCCTCACCCTCAGCCAGTGCGCCATCTACCTCGCCCTCGCCCCCAAGAGCAACGCCTCGTGCGCCGCGATCGACGAGGCGATGGCCGACGTGCGCGAGGGGCGAACCGTGCCGGTGCCCCTCTACCTGCGCGATCCCAACTCCTCCCCCATCGGCGAGGGCGTCAAGATGCGCGACCGCACGGGCGAGAAGTACGAGTACAGCCACAACGCCCCCGGAGCGTTCACCGGGCAGGACTACCTCGGCGTAGAGAAGCGCTATTACCGCCCCACCGCCCGCGGCGACGAGAAACGGCTTGGCGAACGCCTCGCTGAACTGCGCCGCCTGCGTGAGCACATCCGCGGAACGACCCCGCAAGGCGAGCCATGAGCGATCCGGCCGTCGCGCCCGCCAAGGCCGCTCTCCGGCGCGAGATGCGAGAGCGGCTGCGCGCGATCGCCCCTGCCGACACCGCCGCGTGGTCCGCCGCGCTCTGCACGCGCCTGCTCGCCTCCCCGGTGCTCGACCGGCCCGGCCCGGTCATGCTCTTCGCGCCCCTGCCCGGCGAGGTCGATCTCTCCACGCTCGCGGCCGCGCTCCATGCTGACGGGCGAACCCTCTGCCTGCCCCGCGTCGGCTGGCAGGACGGCACGCTCCAACCCGCACTCGCCGACTGGCCCTGGGACCGGCTCGTCGAGACGCGCCACACCCTCCGCGAGCCGCCCGATGACGCGCCAGCGATCCCCCCGGCCCAACTCGCCGCCGTGTTCGTCCCCGGCCTCGCCTTCGACGAACTCGCCAACCGCCTCGGCCGCGGCGCGGGCTTCTATGATCGATTCCTCTCTCGCCCCGGCCTCGCGGCACGCAAGGTCGGCGTGGGATTCGATTTGCAGGTCGTCCCCCGCGTCCCGACCGATGCACTGGATGTGCCGCTCGACGCGGTCGCGACCGAACGCCGGATCGTCGGTCCGGCTGCCCGGGCGTGATGGAACACGCTCCAACCGCAGGCAGACACGGAGGAGTACCGCATGTCGCTCCCCTCGCAGTCCCCCCGCCCGAACAAGATGGGCCGAACCTACGTCCGCAACCACCGGCGGAAGGTCGGGCGGCGACCGCTCGCCGCGCTGATCATCGTGGTGGTCGTAGGCGGCGTCGTCTCCGCGTTGGCGATGGGCATCGGCCGCGGTGAGCCGGCGGGGGCGAGCGCTGCCGAGACGATGCTCAGCGACCCCTTCGTGCCGGATCGGACGGCGAGTCAGGAGCCCGCGCGGCCTACGTCGCAGCCTGCGCGGTCCGAGCCGGAACGGCAGGCACCCAACAATCCGCCCCCGCTGGAGATCCGGCAGGGCCGACCGAACCAGACGCAGCCCGGCGCGAGCGACGGCGTGCAATCGTCGGCGCGGGAGTCATCGCCACCGGTCGTGCGGCCGCCCGACACGAGTACCGCCGTTTCGCCCGCCGGCCTCGGCGACGCCCTCCGCGAAGCCGAGCCGCTGCCCGGAGGCGGGAGCACGCCGTCCGTCACCGACACGGCCCGGAACCTGCTCGCCGCCGCCGAGCGCAGCCTGACCGAGAACAAGCCCGTCGTCGCACGCGAACTGCTGAACCGCGCGCTGCGCGACTCGACCCTCAGCGCGGCCGACACGGCAGCCGTCCGCGACCGCCTCGCCCGCCTCAACGACGACCTCGTCTTCTCGCCCAAGGTCCACACCGACGACCCACTGAGCGGAACCTACGTCGTCCAGGGCGGCGACAGCCTCGAACGCATCGCACGCCGCAACGACCTGGCCGTCGACTGGCGCCTGCTCCAGCGCGTCAACCGGTTGAGCAATCCGAACCGCATCCAGGAGGGCCAGTCGCTCAAACTCGTGCGCGGACCCTTCCACGCCGTCGTCTCGAAGAGCACGTACCGCCTGGACCTCTACGCCGGCCCGCCCGCCGACGAGTCCGCGTGGGTCTACATCCGCTCGTTCCCCGTCGGCCTCGGCGAGGGCGACAGCACCCCGACCGGCCGCTTCGTCGTCAAGCGCGGCAGCAAACTCATCAACCCCCACTGGGTCAACCCCCGCACAGGCCAGAAGTTCGATGCCAACGATCCGCTGAACCCGATCGGCGAACGCTGGATCGGCATCGAGGGCCTCGGCGATGACGCCGTCAAGACCGGCTACGGCCTGCACGGCACGATCGAGCCGCACAGCATCGGGCGGCAAATGTCCATGGGCTGCGTCCGCCTGCTTGCCGACGACGTCGAACTCGTCTACGAGATGCTCGCCGAGGGCGTGAGCCGGGTGTACATCCGAGACTGACCGCCCTCGGATCGCCCGCCGCGGCGTGCGAACAATGACGCCGTGCGCTACCTCTGCATCGACCTCGGCGACCGTCGCACCGGCCTGGCCGTCGGCGACGACACCACACGCATCGCCTCCCCCGTCGGCGTGCTCGAAACTTCGATCGACACGAGAGGAGGGATCGCGCTGCTCGACGCGATCGAGCGGGCAACACAGGAACATCTGGGAGCGGGCGACGAGATCGTGCTTGGCCTGCCCTTGAACATGGACGGGACGGACGGGCCGAGGGCCGCGCTGGTGCGCGCGTTCGCGGGCCGCATCGCGGTGCGGACGGGGCGGACGGTCCACCTCTACGACGAGCGGCTCTCCACCGCCTCCGCGGACTGGTCCATGGCGCGAACCGGGATGACGCACCGGCAGAAGAAGGAGCGGCGCGATGCCCTCGCCGCCGCGGCGATCCTGAAGGAGTTTCTCGCCGCAGGGGCCGCCGGCAGCACGGAATCGCCCGCCGGGGAGCCGTGACGCAACCGTGTCTGACGCCCACGGGTTCAACTGTGCGGGCGATGGGAAGGGCCGACCGATGATGACCGTGATGACCCTGCTCCTGCTTGCGATGCGTGCGGTGGTCCTGCCGATGGGGCTGGGGCTTGCTTTGTGCGCGGACCCCGCGCTCACCTCCGTCGAGCCACCGCAACCCGAACAGGCCGACGGCGAAATCCGTACCGCGGACGACCTCCTGCGCGAGTTGGAGCGCACGGGCGAGTCCGTCACACGCTTCTCCGCGACCGTCCGCTACGTCAAGACCTTCGCCATCGCAGGCGACACCGAAACCCGCGACGGCTCGCTGGTTTTCGTGACCGATCCGGCTGACGACGGCGCGACGCCACGCCGGCGGTTCCTCATCGAGTTCGATCGCCTCACCGTCGGACGCCGCGTCGAGCAGAAGCCCCAGACCTACGTCTTCGACGGGCGCTGGCTCCTCGAACGCCTCCCTTCCGAGAAGCAGATCGTCAAGCGCGAGGTGGTCCCCCCCGGCGAGCGCTGGGACCCGCTCCGGCTCGGCGAGGGGCCGTTCCCCGTGCCCGTCGGCCAGCGCCGCGAGGACGTGCTCCGCGAGTTCTCGGCGGAACTGCTCCCGCCCGCCGACGGTCTCGAGAGCGACGCGCTGCGCACCTACGCCGCCGACTGCTGGCAACTCCGACTCACCCCGCACCCCGAACTCGCCGACAACGCCGACTTCGAAGAAGTTCGCGTCTGGTACGACAAGGCCGACCTGCTGCCGCGCGTCGTGCGCACCGTCAGCCCCTCGGGCGATGAGTCCCTCGTGCAGTTGCGCGATGTACGAACCAACGAGGCCGTCCGCGTCGATGAGAAGGCGATGTCCACGGACCTGCCCGCCAAGCGCGACGGCTGGGCGATCAAGGTCGAGCCTTGGCAGGCGAAGTGACGCCCGCCCCTCCTCGCAGGATGAATCGCTTGCACCCGACGCGCAGGACATCCAGAGCGTTCAGCCCCGCTCTCCTCTGTGCGCTCTGTGCCCTTGCCATGAACGCCCCTGCGCCGCACGCGAACGCGCAGGTCGCGGACGCGCCCACACAGTCGCCCGAGCCGATGCAGGCCCCACCGCTGGCCGCACCGGTGACCAGACTCCTCGGCGCGGAGTACCTCAGCGACGACGAGCGCCGAGCGCTCCGCGTCCGCCACGGCGTCTGGACCGATGACGACCTGGCGTCGCCCGCACTGCGCGCGCGCGCCGCCCTCATCCGCGGCGCCTGGGACGACCCATCGTTGGACGACCCCGACGCCGACCCCCTCGACCGCGCCGAGGCCCTGCGGAATCGCGGCGACCTTCAGGATGCCCTGCAAGCCCTCGAAGGCCGCGACTCCACCCGCGCGATCCGCCTGCGCGCAGAGACGCTCGAATCCCTCGGCCGCCTCGACGAAGCCGACGCCGCGCTCGAACCGCTCGTCGAGCGATTCGCCGGGCGCCGGGCGGCGGATGCCGACGAACTCGTGGACGGCGTCCGCGGCCTGGCCATCCGCCTTCGCATACGCGGCAGCGCTCGGGCCGACGACGCCGCGGGCGGGTACCGCTCACTCATGTCCATGCTCGCCGTCGCACGCGACGATCTGGACCGCCTCGCGTGGCAGGCCCCCCTGGCCGAGGCCGAACTCCTCTACTCGCGCGACAACCTGCCCGAGGCGGGCAAGGCCGTCGAGGAGACGCTCCGGCTGAATCCGTCGTGCGCCGCGGCGTGGTCGCTCGCGGGTCGGATGGCCGTCGACTCGTTCGACTTCGACCGTGCCGAGTCCATCGCGCTGCGCCTGCACGCGCTCGCCGGACCGGGACTCTCGGCCGACGGCGCGGCGATCTCAGCGCGGGCGCGCCTTCGCCAGAGCGACCCGGACGGGGCGTCGCTCGCCCTCGCGCCCGCGCTCGAGCGATTCCCGAACGCCCGCACCCTGCTCGCGCTGGAGGCAGCCGCCCTCGCCGCACGATTCGATGACGCCGGACTGTCGCGAGCGCTCGCCGCGTTCGACGCCCTCAACCGCACGGAGCAATCCGCCGAGGCGCTCTACGAGGTCGGGCGCGCGCTCAGCGAGGCACGCCAGTACCGGCAGGCCGCCGACGCCCTCGAACTCGCCGCCGCACGCCGACCCTCGCTCCCCGAACCCTGGATCGAACTCGGCCTGCTCGAGTTGCAGGCGGGGCGCGACCTGCGCGCCCGCGACGCCCTCCGCCGTGCGGCCGCCCTCGACCCTTTCAACCTCCGCGCCGAGAACAGCCTCCGCCTCATCGAGGAACTGCTCACCTACGAGACCGTCGAGAGCGAGCACTTCGTCGTGCGCTACCGCCCGGGGCCGGACGCCCTGCTCGCCCGCGAGATGCTCCCGGTGCTGGAACACATCCACACCGTGGTCGCCGGCCCGGAGGGGTTCGATCACGAGCCGGGGCAGCGCACGCAGATCGAACTCATGCCCGACCACTCGTGGTTCAGCGTCCGAATCACCGGCATGCCCCGCGTCCACACGATGGCGGCCTCGACCGGCCCGGTGATCGCGATGGAGGCTCCGCGCGAAGGCCCGCGCAGCACGATCGGCCCGTACGACTGGCCCCGCACCCTCCAGCACGAGTACGCCCACACCGTCACGCTCTCGCGCACCAACAACCGAATCCCGCACTGGTTCACCGAGGCCGCCGCAGTGTGGGTCGAGCACGCGCCCGTCGATCCGCGCTGGTGGTCGCTGCTCGCACGCGCGTACGAGCGCAACGAACTCTTCGACCTCGACACCATCAGCCTCCGATTCGTCCGCCCCCTGCGCCCCACCGACCGCTCGCAGGCCTACGCCCAGGGGTGGTGGATGTACCGCTTCATGGTCGAACGCTGGGGGAACGAGGCGCCGCTCGCGCTCATGGACCGCTACGCCGCCGGCGAGCGACAGAGCGCGGCCATGCAGGCCATCCTCGGCGTCACGCCCGAACAGTTCTTCGAGGCGTTCCTGCCGTGGGCGCGCGCGGAACTCGAACGCCTGGGCCTCGCCCTGCCCGAAGGCACGCCGACCCTCCGAGACCTCCTCATGGCCGAGGTCGCACGCCGGATCGACCGCGACGCCCTCTGGGCCGATCGCTCAGGGGGGGGGAACGCCGGCGCTTCCGAGCCGCCGCGACTGCCCGACTTCGGCAGAACGACCCTGCCGATCCCGGACGCGACGATGACGGCGCGATGGCTCGACCGGCACCCCGACCATCCCGAAGCCCTCGCCGCGGCAGTCCAGGTCGCCCTCGCCGCGTCGCGCGGCCGGCCCTCACCCGAGATGGCCCCGCTCCTCGAACGCCTCGCCGCAGCGCGGCCCGAGGATCCGCTCCCCCGCCGCCATCTCGCACGGCTCGCGATCGACGGCTCTCTCCCCGGCGCGCCGGAGCGAGCCATTCAGCACCTCGAGTACCTCGACGCCCGTGAACTGCGCTCGCCCGCGTATGCCCTCGAACTCGCGGAGCGATACGCGAAGGCAGGCCGGCTGGACGAGGCCTGGGACAAGGCCGTCCGCGCCTCACGCATCGCCCCCTTCGACGCCTCCGTGCGCGAGCAGGCGGCGCGGATCGCCCTGCTGCGCAACGACTTCGCCGCCGCACAGGCCCAGATCGAAGCCCTCATCGTGCTCGAACCCGACCGCGAACTTCACCGGCGGAGGCTGGAAGCGATCCGCGCGCAGCGGTGATCGTTCAGAGCCTCAGGTCGCCCAGGCCGCCGCCCAGGTGCTCCAGGCCGCCCAGCCCGCCGCCCTTCTGCTGTAACTTCGCCTTCTCGCGCATGCGGCGCAGGGCGGGCGTTTCCTTCAGGATCTCGT
>DAOMNQ010000087.1:0-10876 GCA_035443945.1 Phycisphaerales bacterium
CTGCCGCCTGTTTCCGAAACCCGCGAGTTTCCCGACGATTCCGGGGGGTGTTCGAATCCAGCCGCGCCCATTGAACCGTCTCGCGTAACCCGCGGCGGCCGCACCCGAATCAGTCCGAAGCGGCTACTCGGTCCGATCGGGCAGCGGCATGATCCCGACCGCGTTCACCGGCGCGGGGCACACGCCGTGGCACACTCCGCACCCCGTGCAGACCGACTCGACGATGATCGGTCGGCCCTGCTCTAGCGTGATCGCGCCAGGCACCGGGCACCGCTCGGAGCAGACGGTACAGAAACTCCCCGTCCACGCCAGGCAGTTCATCCGATCGATCCACGCCGTGCCCATCTTCAGCGGCCGTCCGGCCCGCAAGACGTCCGGCTCGCATGACGCGATGCACGGCGTGTCGGCGCACATCACGCACGCCGTCGTATGCGCGTCGATCATCGGCGTCCCCGCCGCCTCGCGGAATCGCGGCGGCGCGAGCACGATCGCATCCACGGGGCACGCATCAACGCACGCCCCGCACCGTGTGCATCCGGCCAGAAACTCTGCCTCTGGCGCCGCCCCCGGCGGCCGATGCACCGGCAGCGGCACACGCCGTTGTGAGTCCGACCCTAACCCGGCGCCCGAAGCCGGCGGCGAACGGCGCGAGCCAACGCGCCCGCGCAGCAGGTCACGACGCGAGATGTCCCCCGGATCGTTCATCGTATCACGGCCGCGGCGAAGTGAACACGCGCAGCAAATCCTCCCCGAACACCGGGGAGAGTTGGTCAAGGCTGGCCGCTGGCGCGTGGCACTGAACGCAGTTCGTTCGGTCAAGATGATCGGGCTTCCACCCGTCGTACCCGTGCTCGCCGTGGCAACTCACGCAGTTCGTCCGCATGAACGTCGTATGCGGCATGACCGGCGGCGCGCCCGCCCACGCCCGCGTGCTCCCGTACCCGCTCGCTCGAAGGCCCACGAACGAGTTGGCAGGCCCCGCGTCATGGCCCAGGAACATCCCCGCCGCCGCGACATGGCACTGCGTGCAGTTCGTCAGATGCGTGTGCGACGCCATCCGCGCGACCTGCTCACCAGCCCGAAGCCCCTGCGCATGGCACGCCCGGCAAGTCTGGTACTTCAACTCGCCCACAGAGTGCGGGATGACCGGCGGAGCTCCCTCGTACGCACGCAAGGCCGCTCGTTTCTCCATGGAGCGCACCCGCGCCGTGAACTTGTCGTCCGTGCTCCCGGGATTCGCGCGCTCCGCGGGCACGATGTTCACCGCAGGCTGCGATAGCAGCCACGCCGCACTGACCGCCGGCGCAGCGCGGTCGTCCGCGCCGACCGGCATGGGCCGTGTGGTCCCCGCTCCCGCCGAAGCCAGCGCCACCGCCGCACATAGGCCGACGACCATGCCCGTCCACGCGATCTCACCGCGGAACCTCCGGCGTGCGTGCTCGTGTGACATGGGCACCTCCTACGCCTTGCGCACGATCGCGACCGCGCACTTCTTGTAGTCCGGCTGACGCGAGTACGGGTCGTACTCGTCCAGCGTGACGAGGTTGATGAGCCGACCCTCGTCGAAGAACGGCACGAAGACTTCCCCCGGCTTCGGGTCGCCGCGCCCGCCGATCCACACCGGCAGGTCGATCTCGCCCCGTCGGCTCTTCACGGTGACGACTTCGCCGTTGCGCACGCCAAGCCGCGCCGCGTCGTCCGCGTGCACCTCCACGTACGCCTTCGGCATGGCGCGATGCAGCTGCGGGATGCGCCGCGTCATCGTCCCCGTGTGCCAGTGCTCCAGCACGCGCCCGGTGCACAGCCAGAACGGGTACTCCGCATCCGGCATCTCGGGCGGGAACTCGTGCGGCCGGAACCAGATGAGCGCCTTGTCGTCCTTCGTCACCGAGTGGTAGAACTGGTAGTCCTTGCCTTTCCCCACGTACGGGTCGTCGAACCCGCTGAACCGCCAGCGCGTCTCACGCCACGAGCCGTCCGTTTGCTGCACCACCGGCCACCGCAGCCCGCGCGCCTTCACGTACTCCTGGTACGGCGCGAGGTCCTTGTGCTTCAGCCGCGTGAACGGGCGGTACTCTTCGAACATCCGCTCATCCACGTTCACGTCGTAGTAGCGATCCCACTCCCAAATCGGAACCTCTCGCCCCGCCTTGTCCGTCGTGTGGTAGATCCACCGGCCGTCGCGGCCCTTCATGCCCTCGTGGCCCATGTCGAAGAGCCGGCGCGACACCGCGATCATCTGCCAGGCGTCGTCGCGAGCCTCTCCCGGCGGCTCCACCATCTTGAACCACTGCTGCGTGCGCCGCTCGCTGTTGCCGTACATCCCGTTCTTCTCGACCCACATCGCGCTCGGCAGCACGAGGTCGGCCAGTTCCGTCGTCGCCGTCGGGTACACGTCCGAGACGATCAGGAACTTGTCCGCCAGGTCCTTCTTCACGCGAAAGTTGCGGTGAAGGTTCGGCAGCGTCTGCCCGGGGTTCGTCACCTGCACCCACATCGTCGTGATGTCCCCGCCCTCGGCCGTCGGTGTGTTGAACCGCTTGAACATCTCGACCGTGTGGTACCCCGGCGTCGCGCCGATGCGGCCCTCCGGCACGTTCCACAACTCCTCCGCCTCGCGCCGGTGTTCGGCGTTCGTCACCACGCGCCCCCCCGGCAGCAAGTGGCATAGCGTCCCCACCTCGCGGACCGTCCCGCACGCAGAGGGCTGACCCGTCAGACTCGTTGCCGCGTTGCCCGGCGTCCCGATGTGCCCCGAAAGCAGGTGGATGCCGTGCACGAGACAGTTGATCGCGGTGCCCCGCGTGTGCTGATTCATGCCCATGCACCACAGGCTGTTGATCCGCACGTCGCGCCGACCGAACATCTCGCCCAGCATGCGGATCTTGTCGGCCGGCACACCCGACAGTTCCTCGACCTTCTCCGGCGTGTACGGCTCGACGGCCTTCGCGTACTCGTCGAACGTCATCGGCACGCCCAGCATTGCGGGCGCCGAGCCGTCCTCCGACGCCGGACCCAGTTGGCGGAAGTTGCAGTGCTGCTCCACGAACGCCCGGTCGAACGTCCCGTTCCGGATCAGCAGGTGCGCGATCCCGTTGGCGATCGCCAGGTCGCCGTGCGGCTTGAAAAAGAGCACATGGTCCGCGAACTCGCTCGTCCGCGTCCGCCGCGTCGTCAGGTCGATGATCGTGACCTTCTGGCCGCGCGTGCGACGGTCCACCAGGCGCGAGAACAGCACCGGGTGCATCTCCGCCATGTTGTTGCCCCACATGATGGCCACGTCGCACCGGTCGAGGTCGTCGTAGCAGCCCGGCGGTTCGTCGACGCCGAACGTCGAGAGGAAGCCCGTCACCGCCGACGACATGCACAGCCGCGGGTTGCCGTCGATGTGGTTACTCCCCAGGCCCGCCTTCATGAACTTGTTGCCGATGCAGCCCTCGCCGATCGTCCACTGACCCGACCCGTACAGCGCGAACCCCTTCGGATTCTCGGCGATCTTGTCCGCGATGATCCCAATCGCCTCCTCCCACGAGATCGGTGCCAGCCGCCCATCCCGGCGCAGCATCGGCGTCGTCAGCCGGTCTTCCCCGTACAGGATCGCCCCGACGTGGTACCCCTTCACGCACAGCAGGCCCTTGTTCACGTCCGCCTTCTGGTCCCCCTGAATGGCGACCACCCGACCGTTCTCGGTCGCCACCATCACGTGGCAACCCGTCCCGCAGAACCGGCACGGTGCCTTCTCCCAGCGAAGGCCGGACCCCTCCAGGACGGGCAGTGCGAACGATCGCGCCGTCCCCGCGGCCGCCGCCGTCGCGGCCGCCATCGCCGCCGATTTCACGAACGTGCGCCTGTCAACCGTCAGCATCACCGGCTCCTTCCTCGCCGCTCCCGAACTCAACGAACGCCACGTCGACGAATCGCACCCCGGGCGTGGACTTCAACGCCGCGTAGACCTCCTCGTCCTCGAACCGCGATCCCGTCTCCACAACGATCGCCAAACGCTCGCCCGCGCGATCGCCGAGCGTGATGCGGGGATCCTGCCGCAGCGCTCGGATCGCGCGCTCCGCCCCCTGCGGGTCGCTCTCCAGCGTCACCACCAACCCGCTGATCGACACGCGGCGATCTCCTCTTCCCCATCTTGCCCGATCCGCTCGCGCCGTGCTTGATCGGTCATCCATTCACGATATCATCATCGACTACTCTTTTTGTCCGCTGACTGTAGGCTATCAGGCTGCATGCGGTCCTCACCCGGCCACTCCCGAATGCCCCGCTCCTCAAGCCCGGCATGGGCCGGGTGGCTCTTCCTGCCCGGCTTCCTTCTCTTGGCCGCCTTCATGGCCTTCGATCCCATCGGGGCTCGTGTGCCCGAAGCCGAGCCTGTCATCGTCTCACGACACGACCTCGACACCGGCCCGCGGCGATCCGCCATGGACGATCCGCCCTACGCCCACATCAACGGCGTTCCCCAGGGCTGCCAGGACTGCCACAGCATCTTCGTCTCCGTGGACAAGCCCGTCTCAGAACTCAGCATGCACCACGAGATCGTCTTGAGCCACGGCCTCAACGACCGCTGCTTCAACTGCCACGACCGCAACGACCACGACCGCCTCCGCCTTCACGACGGCTCAACCGTCCCCTTCTCGCAGGTCGCCACCCTCTGCGCCCAGTGCCACGGCACCGCCTACCGCGACTGGCAGCGCGGCACGCACGGCAAGACCCTCGGCTACTGGGACAGAGACCTCGGCGAGGCCCTCCGCCTCCGATGCACCGAGTGCCACGACCCGCACTCGCCCCGCTACCCGCCATTCACGCCGCTGCCGGGTCCGAACACGCTCCGAATGGGTGAGCAGAGTCCCCACGGTCACCACGCGCCCGCACGCCATCACCCCCTCCTGCGCCAGATCGGCGAACCGCAGCCGCACCTGCCCGGGGGAACGCCATGAGACTCCCAATCCTCAAAAGCCCGTCGCAAGGCAACGGCAACGGCGGCTCGTGCGGCAGCGGTTGCGGGTGCGCCTCCGGCAACGGCTCGCCAACCCCGGACAACGGACCCGGCATGTCGCGCCGCAGTTTCCTCCGCACCGGCACCGCGGCAGCGGGGGGGTTGACCGCCATCGCCGCCGCCCTCAGCCCCCTCCGCGAACTCGAACGCGAAGACGCCCCATCCCTCGAGCAGTTCCTCCAGAAGCACTACAAGGAAATGACCCCCGAAGACATGGAGCGCGCACTCGAACGCATCCGCGCCCAGGTCGAACGCCGCTACGGCATCCGCCCCGAACTGCGCGACTACAAGCCCATGGACGGCGTCGAGTTCGTCTACGCACTGAACATCAGCCGCTGCATCGGCTGCCGCAAGTGCGTCCACGCCTGCGTCGCCGAGAACAACCAGAGCCGCTCGCCCGAAGTCCAGTACATCCGCGTCATCGAGATGCCCCGCGGCACGATGGACATGGAAAAGGGCAACCACCACTACGACCGCCCGACCGTTCCGGACGACGGGCACTTCTACCTCCCCGTCCAGTGCCATCAGTGCGCCAACCCGCCGTGCGTCAAGGTTTGCCCTGTCGAGGCGACCTGGCAGGACGCCGACGGCATCACCGTCATCGACTACGACTGGTGCATCGGCTGCCGCTACTGCGAGGCCGCCTGCCCCTACTGGGCGCGCCGCTTCAACTTCTCCAAACCCCGCCTGCCCGCGGACCAGGTCAACCCGAACATGGGCTACCTCTCCAATCGCCCACGCGACAAGGGCGTCATGGAGAAGTGCCACTACTGCCTCCAGCGCACGCGCCAGGGCCGCATGCCCGCCTGCCTCGAGGTGTGTCCCACAGGCGCGCGCAAGTTTGGCAACGTCCTCGACCCCGAAAGCGAAGTCGCCCAGATCCTCCGCACCAAGCGAGTCTTCGTCCTCAAGGAGGACGCCGGCACGCTCCCCAGGTTCTTCTACTACTTCGACGAGCGATACCCCAGCGGCCTCGACCCCGAAGCCGCCGAGATCGCGCGCCGGCTCGAAGACGAGGAAGGCGCACGCTACGGCCGACTCCCCGGCGCGGACGGCCCCGAACTCCGCTGGAAAGACCTCGCGCCGCCCACGAAGGGGGCGCTGGCGTGAGAACCTACCTCACCTTCCTCTGGCGATGCTTCCGCCTCTCCTTCGTCGGCGACGGACGCTACTACGCCTGGATGTTCTTCCTCACCGCCGTCGCCCTGCTCGGCCTCAACGCCTACTGCCGACAACTCGTCCACGGCCTCGCCGTCACGGGCATGACCGACCAGGTCTCCTGGGGACTCTACATCGCCAACTTCACCTTCCTCGTGGGCATGGCCGCCGCAGCCGTCATGCTCGTCATCCCCGTCTACATCTACCGCAACCGCGAACTCCACGACCTCGTCATCTTCGGCGAACTCTTCGCCGTCGCCGCCATCATCATGGCCCTCCTCTTCGTCACCGTGGACCTCGGCCGACCCGACCGATTCCACCACCTCTTCCTCCGCTTCAACTTCCCCATCTCCATGCTCACATGGGACGTCCTCGTCCTCAACGGATACCTCCTCCTCAACCTTCACATCTGCGGCTACCTCATCTACTGTGCCTACCGCGGCCGCCGACCCGGCAAACTCTTCTACCTCCCCTTCGTCTTCATCGCCATCGTCTGGGCCGTCAGCATCCACACCGTCACCGCATTCCTCTACAGCGGCCTCGGCAGCCGCCCCTTCTGGAACTCCGCCGTCATCGCCCCGCGGTTCCTAGCTTCCGCCTTCGCCGCCGGCCCCGCCTTCCTCATCCTCACCCTCGGCGTCCTGCGCCGTATCGGCGCATACGAGGTGCCGCCCAAGGCCTTCCTCACCCTCCGCAACATCGTCACCGTCGCCATGACGATCAACATGTTCCTCCTCGGCTCCGAGGTCTTCACCGAGTTCTACACCGACTCTGCCCACACCGCCTCCGCACGCTACCTCTACCTCGGCCTCGACGGCCGCGCCGCCCTCGTCCCCTGGATCTGGTCCGCGATTGCCATGAACACCGCGGCGCTCGTGCTCCTCTACCTGCCCGTCTCCCGGCGCGAGCGTTTCCTCCACCCCGCCTGCCTCCTGATGATCGTCGGTATCTGGATCGAGAAGGGGATGGGCCTCATCATCCCCGGCTTCGTGCCCACGCCCCTCGGCGAGATCGTCGAGTACACGCCCACCCTCAACGAATCGCTCGTCTCCGCCGGCATCTGGGCCTTCGGCCTGCTCCTCTTCACCATCATGGTGCGCATCACCGTGCCCGTGCTCTCAGGCCGGCTTTCCGAGCACACGGGGTACTCACCCGATGCACCGCCGCGTGCTCCCGAAGACTCCCACGCCCGCGCGCCGGAGGGGGCAGCATGAAACCGCACGCACCCTCCGCCGATGAGACCCGGGTCGCGCTCCACGAGCACCTCGTGGACAAGGCCACCAGCGCGCGCCTCCGCCACGGCCTGCTCATCGATGCCGACGCGATCCTGCGCATCCTCACCGACCGCGAGACCGTCCGCTACCCCGTCGAGATCGCCTTTGACGCATCGCCCCTCGAACCCGGCGAGTTCGCCTACCCGCAGCCCCTCGGCGAGCAACCCTCCGACGGCTTCCGCCTCTGCCTGCACCCGTGGTTCGAGCCGACGCCTGAGGTCTGGCCCCTCCTCATCGCCTACCACATTCCGACGATCAACTACGGCGAGATCGGGGGCCCGGCCGAGGCCGAACTCTTCGGCGCTACCCTCCTCGGCTTCGACCGCGAAGAGTATTACAACGCGTTGTGTGAACTCGCCGACTCCATCCCGGGGGAGAACTGAGCGCAACCGATGAACCGCCGAACGAGCGGGAAGCGTTCCTGGGCCGAGCCGTACCGCATCAAGATGGTCGAGCCTCTCCGCATGACCACGCGCGAAGAGCGCGAGCGCGCCATCGCCGAGGCCGGCTTCAACACCTTCCTCCTCCGCAGCCGGGACGTCTACATCGACCTCCTCACCGATTCCGGCACCTCGGCCATGAGCGACCGCCAGTGGGCCGGAATGATGCTCGGCGACGAGGCCTACGCCGGATCCGAGAACTACTACCACCTCGAAGACGTGGTCCAACGCCGCTACGGCTTCCGCCACCTCATCCCCACCCACCAGGGACGCGGCGCGGAGCACATCCTCTGCCGCATGCTCGTCTCGCCCGGCTCCGTCATTCCCGGCAACATGTACTTCACGACCACCAAGGCCCACCTCGAGCTCGCCGGCGGCCGCTTCGCCGACGTCATCGTCGATGAGGCCCACGACCCGCTCAGCGAGGCACCCTTCAAGGGCAACGTCGACCTGCGAAAACTCAGATCACTGATCGATTCCGTCGGCCCCGACCGCATCCCCTTCATCTGGGTCCAGTGCAACGTCAACATGGCCGGCGGCCAGCCCATCAGCCTCGCCAACCTCCGCGCCGCATCCGAACTCTGCCGCGCCCACGGCATCCGCGTCATCCTCGACGCCACCCGCGCCGTCGAGAACGCCTGGTTCATCTCCCAGCGCGAGCCTGACCAGCGCGGCCGAGCGATCGCCGACATCCTCCTCGACCTCTGCGCCTGCGCCGATGGCTGCACCAACTCCGCCAAAAAGGACTGCCTCGTCAACATCGGCGGCTTCCTCTGCCTCAACGACGACGAACTCGCAGAGAAGGCTCGCAACCTCGTCGTCGTCTTCGAGGGCCTGCACACCTACGGCGGCCTCGCCGGGCGCGATATGGAGGCCATGGCCATCGGCATCGAGGAGTCCATCCAGGAGGACCACATCTGCGCCCGCGTCGGACAGGTCGAGTACCTCGGCTCCATCCTCCGCGAGGCCGGCATCCCGATCGTGCTCCCCGTCGGCGGGCACGGCGTCTTCATCGACGCCGCTCGCTTCCTGCCCCACATGCCCCGCGAGCAGTTCCCCGCCCAGGCTCTCGCCGCAGCCCTCTACGTCGAGTCCGGCGTGCGCGCCATGGAGCGCGGCGCGGTCTCCAGCGGCCGCAACCCCGACACCGGCGAGAACCTCTTCCCGCCCCTCGAACTCATCCGGCTCACCATCCCCCGCCGCGTCTACACCCAGGCCCACATGGACGTCACCGCCGAGTCCGTCATCGAACTCTTCGAGCATCGCGACCGCATCGTCGGCCTCCGCTTCACCCACGAGCCGGAATACCTCCGCTTCTTCCAGGCCCGCTTCCAGCCCGTGGTAGGATCAAAGGTGCTGCTCGACACCGAGCGCGAGGCGCCCGCTCACGCATGAGCAGCAACGGAGCGACGATGGGCTACGCCCTGCCACTGCTCGAAGACCGGACGACGGGCCGAGGTCCGCTGCGCCCACCGCCCGCGCCGAGCGCGGCGATCTCGCCCGGCCGCATGATCGACTCCCACGGCCGGACCATCCGCGACCTGCGCCTCAGCCTCACCGACCGCTGCAACTTCCGCTGCGTCTACTGCCTCGAGCCGGACGCCCGCTTCATGCGCCGCCTCGACCTGCTCACCGACGACGAGATTGTCCGAGCCGCCGCCGCCTGCATCCGCCTCGGCGTCGAGAAAATCCGCCTCACCGGCGGCGAGCCGACCCTCCACCCGCGCCTCACCTCCGTCATCGCCCGCGTCGCCGCGCTCGGCGTCTCAGACCTCGCGCTCACCACCAACGGCACGCGCCTCGCACCGGCGGACCTCGCCGAGTGGCGGGCCGCAGGACTCACCCGCATCACCGTCAGTCTCGACAGCGTCCGCCCCGATCGCTTCGCCGCGATGACACGCTCGCGAACCACGCCCGAGCAGGTGATCGAAGGCGTCCGCCGCGCGATCGACGCCGGCTTCGCACCCGTGAAGATCAACGCCGTCCTCATGCGCGGCATCAACGACGACGAGATCGTCCCGCTCGCAGCCCTCGCCCGCGATCTCGGCGTCGAGATGCGCTTCATCGAGTTCATGCCCCTCGACGACGCCCGCGGCTGGGACCGCTCCCTCGTCGTCCCCGCCTCCGAAACGCTCGAACGAATCGCCGCGAAGTGGCCCCTCGCCCCCGAGGGCCGCGACTCCGACTCCGCCACCGCTCTCAACTTCGTCTTCGCCGACGGCGCGCCCGGACGCATCGGCCTCATCGCGCCCGTCACGCGACCCTTCTGCGGACGGTGCAGCCGCCTTCGCATCACAGCCGACGGCAAGGTGCGCCCCTGCCTCTTCAGCACGTGGGAGTGGGACCTGCGTCCGCTCCTGCGCGACGGCGCGACCGACGCCGAGATCGACCGCTTCCTCATCGACACCACGTGGACCAAGCAGGCCGGCCACGGCATCGACTCCACCGGCTTCCGCCAGCCCGATCGCCCCATGTCCGCCATCGGCGGATAGCCCGCTCGTTCAATCTCGAACGCCCCCTCCCGTTTCGCCCTCCAGGTCGCCGATCGTGTTGACGTTCACCACCTCCGACGCCGGCAGCGGGACCGTCGCCCATCCTTCCCGCTCGATCAGTCGCCACAGATCAAGCCTGCCTTCCGCTATCGCGCTCCGAAGCACATTCGCGCACGCAGGCCGATACACCCCGTAGCACGGCTCCGGTCTCGCCGTCGCGCCGACCACCGCCGCCCTACCGGGCTGAGACATCGCTACCCGAAGCACAGCCTGCACTCCGGCGGCAGTCACGCCCGGCAAGTCCCCCGACAGCACGAACACCGCGCACTCGAACTCGTCCAGCGCGGTCAGCACGCCCCCCATCGGCCCAAGCCCCGGGAACCTGTCGGCAATGTGCCGATCCCCCCGCGCCGCGACCGCGGCATCGCAATCGCCCACCAGCGCAACACACGCCCCGAACACCCCCCGCAGCGCAGCGATAGGCCGGTCAACCAGAAGCCCCCCCCGACG
>DAOMNQ010000087.1:10903-11612 GCA_035443945.1 Phycisphaerales bacterium
CGAATCGCCGGCTCTTCCCGCCCACCAGCACCACGGGCTGCACGCGCTCGCCCAGCTCAGTCTCCATGCACGACAACCCGTCCCGTCGCCGGCTTTGCGTCCGCGCGCCCATCGTCCTGCACCTCGCCCCGCAGTGTCTCTACCGCGTGCGGCAGCACGTCCAGCAGCGCGCCCAACTGCTCTGTCGCCCCCCGCACCGATCCCGGCAGCGTCAGGATCAGCGTCCGCCCCGCGACACCCGCCACGCCGCGCGACAGATACGCCCGCGGCGTGATGCTCAGGCATCGCGCGCGCGCCAACTCCATCAGCCCCGCGTGCGGCCGCTCGATCACCCGCGCCGCCGCCTCCGGCGTCACGTCCCGCGGCGCGAGGCCCGTCCCCCCCGTCGTCACCACCAGGTCGATCCGTCGCCCAGGCTCGGCCCAGCCGAGCAGCGCACCCTCGATCCGCTCCATCTCGTCCGGCACGCACCCTGTATCCACAATCTCCGCCGCGAGATGCTCACGCAGCATGGCCGCCAGCGCAGGCCCCGAGACATCCTCGGCCTCGCCGCGCGAGCACCGGTCGCTCACCGTCAGCACCGCGGACCGGATCGCGCTCATCGCGTGCCCTCCGCCCGCTGTGCCGTAGCCGCCGCCTCCTCCGCCTTGTCCCGAGTGACACGACCCCGCGCCGCCGCCGCCGCCCGCACCGGCGCTTTGCGTGTAGG
>DAOMNQ010000088.1:0-11525 GCA_035443945.1 Phycisphaerales bacterium
CCGGGGCCAGCACGTGCGAGTGCCCCACGCTGCGCCGCCGCGTCGCCGGCCGGGCGACCTCGTGCCCCCGCAGCCAGTGCCACCAGTACACGCCCAGCACGCTCCCCCACGCCTCGCGCAACTCCTCCTTCGAACGGGCGCACAACTGCTCCACCGTGCGGATGCCCGCCGCGTTCAGACGACGCTCCATCCCCCCCGCGATCCCCGGCAGGTCGGTCAGGTTGAGTTCGTACAGCGCGTGCGGCAGGTCTTCGTCGCGCAGCACGACCAAGCCGTCCGGCTTGCGCATGTCCGTCCCGACCTTCGCCAGCAGCGTGTTCGGCGCGACGCCGACCGAGCAGCGCAGGCACTCGCCCACCCGTTCCAGGATCGCGGCCTTGATCCGCAGGGCCAGCGCGGCCGCGGCCTCCGGCGTGCGCTCGCGCCGGTCCAGCCGGCACGACACCTCGTCGATCGAGTGTACCTCCGCGACCGGGATGCACGTCTCCACCGCCTCGATGATCCGCAGGTGGAACCGCACGTATTCGCCGTGCCGCGCGCTGGCCACCGCGACCTCCGGGCACAGCCGACGCGCCTCGCCCACACGCGTCCCGGTGCGGATGCCGAACGCCTTGGCCTCGTAACTCGCCGCGATGCAGCACCCCGACCCCGCCTCGACCGGCGTCACCACCACCGGCCGCCCCCGAAGCCCCGGCTGCAACTGCTGCTCCACCGAGGCGAAGTACGAGTTCAGGTCGAGGAAGAGCGTAGTGAGGGCCATGGGAGTGACCTTTGGACCATCCGGTCCTATACCAAATAATACCCTAACTTTTTGACCGCGGCAAGCCCGCCGCAAAACGAGGGATACCCCTCGTTGACACGGCTGGGGGGGGGGGGGGTATGTTTGCCCGCATGTTCGCGACTACCCAGTGGATAGCCCGGCTGTGCGGCGTGATGCTGCTGATCGCGGCCGTTGCCAAGGCTGGCAACGGAGACTGGCTGATCCAGTGGCTTGCCCCCGGAGCGGAGGCGGACGCGGCTAGCAGTGGACTTGGCTGGGTGGTCGTCTCCACAGAATCGGTCCTTGGCGTGGCTCTTGCGGTCTCACCGAATCGTTTCGCGGCAGCCGGAGCGGTTGCATTCGGTTCGTTGGCGTGCTCGTACGCCGTCCTGAGACACTTCACAGCAGTCTCGGATTGCCCCTGCCTGGGGGCGTTGGGAGAGAATCTGCCGCAGGCCGCCAAGGGGCTTCCAACGCTCATTGCCGGCGTCGGATTCGTGACGACAGGCGCGATGTACGTCTTCCGGGCGAACCCGGAAGTCGATCCTCGAAGTCAGGTGAACCAGGGAGAAGAATCATGCGAACCAGCCCACTGAAGTCCGATGCTCAGCATCACCTCCTTCTCGCCGTCGGCGCGACGGCTGCGCTCGCTGCCGGCGCAACCGCCTTCCAGGTGCAGCCGTGGCCGATCCCGCGCTGCTGGGTCTTAAACTGCACCAACTCATGCAACGGAACAGCGTGCATCGCGTGCGTGCAGGACATCTGCGGCAACAATAACGACCCCACATGGTGGTGCAATGCCAAGTGGGATCCGTGCAACCAGGGGGAGGAGTGAGTTCGCGGTGCGCCGCGTACTTGCTGGCGTCGGGCGTCGCACGATTCTGCGAAGGACGCTTGCCCTGCTTGTGGCCGTGGGCGGCGTCTCCGCGCTTGCTGTGGTGGTCACGCTGTCGGTTGTCAAGGATCGGACGCCTCCGGCATGGACGCCGCGGGATCATCTCTCGCCGGCCACCAACGATGCCTACTCCCGGATGCTGAACGAGATCAAGCCGAAGCGGGCGGTGTCTCGTGAAGACGTGGAGTACGTCGTCTCATGTGTTGCATCGGACGAAATGCCCATCCGATCAATGGCCTTCTCGCTCGCGTTCGAACTCGCCAGGGACGGTAAGGTTCCGGACGCCGCGAGCCGCGAGTTGATCCGGGACTGCTACCTCGGCATGCTCACCTATGGTGAGTGGGAGTACCGGGCACTCGCAGTCCGGTTCCTCCACCAGTTGGGGTGGACGACGGACCCGGAGGTGCGCCGCCGGATCGAACCGCTGAGGAACGATCCCAACTATCTCGTCGTAGAGGAAGTTGTGAAGACCCTCGGAACCTCGTGATGCGTAACCTCAGCCGAACAACCCCGCGCCGAGGGGCATTCTCGCTGCTCGAACTCCTGGTCGTCATTGGCCTTGTCGCCACACTCATCGCAATCCTGTTTCCCGCCCTTGGCGGCGTTCGACGCCAGACCAGGTCGATCGTGTGCCTGAACAACCTTCGATCCCACGGCCAGGCGACTCACGCGTACTTCTCGGGGCACTCCGACGCTCTCCTTCCCCTCGCGCACTTCCTCCCGAACATGCCCGAAGGCGAGTACGGCCTGTACGGCCCGCTGGCCCATCACCTCACTGTCCCGCTGCCGAGAGTCCGCGAGGACGGCACGTGCGAACTGCTGGCGCCCTTCCATTGCCCGCTCGACACGACCTTCGCCGCCGAAGTCGGCGCCAGCTACTTGTACCTCGCGGGCTATTTCATGGCGGACTATGGGCTTGCCGAGACGCCGAACCCGGACCGTCAGCGAGAGATCACGGCCATGTACGAGGCATACCCCGACACCCCTGTTGTCACCGATCGGGAACGGTGGCACTCAGGCCGCAAGGGTCAAAACGCCCTCCTCCTGGACGGAAGTGCGGCCCCGGGATAACGCACCATCTCCCGGCTGATCGCACGATCAACGGTGAAAACGGCTTCACAAGTGCAGCCTCGTGGCGTCCGTCCGTCGGGTCGCGTCGTGCGCCGATGCCCCCTTCTCCCGCGGCGCCCACCGCCGCAACTGGCTCTCCCGCACCGACTCACGCTGCGCGTGGTCCTCGAACGAACGCGGCGCGCCGCACTCCGGGCAGACCGGTTGCGTATCGGGAAGCCCGACCAGGTCGTGCCGGCAGTACCCGCAGAACCTCCCCCCGCCCGCCCTGAACGGCCGCACCACGCTCGCCAGCACGAACGCCACCACGCTCACCAGCGCGGTGTACGGGTAGAGCAGCGTCTGGAGCATCGGCAGGTACACCGCCCCGTCCGTCCAGATCGACAGCCGGTAGTGCAGCCACGCGATCCCCAGCAGCCCCGCCAGCCCGCCGGCCGCGGCCAGGTACCCCGACGGCTCGCGCCGCCAGCGGTACGCCAGCATCCACACCACGAAGGCATATCCGACAAAGAACGGGATCACGTCCAGCGCCTTCCGCCCGCTCCGCGGGCCATGCTCGCGTTCGTCCGCCGATCCCCCGGGGGCGAGCGCGCCGGTCATGTCATGCTAAGCCGCTAGCGCCCGGTCCGGAAGAAGGTCCGCAGCGACTCGTAGATGTCGTCCCGCCCGTTGACCTTGCTCGTGAGCAGGCGCGGGCCGTCCGCGTCCGGCGCGCCGTCGGGGAACGCCTCGCGCAGCACACTCAGGAAGTTCCCGCTCCCGTACGCCGACGCCACCTGGCAGTACCCGAAGAGGTTGCACGCCGGCAGCAGGTTCTCCTCCAGCAGTTTCACGCACACCCGGTTGTCCGCCTCCGACGAGTTGTCCCCGTCGGAGAAGTGGAACAGGTAGACGTTCCAGTCGTTGGTGTCGTAGTGCTCGGCGAGGATGTCCTTGCACAGCGCGAGCGCGGAACTGATCCGCGTCCCGCCGTCCTCGCGGATCGAGAAGAACGTCTCGCGGTCCACCTCCGCCGCGCGCACGTCGTGCACGACGTACCGGCACTCCACGCCCTCGTAGTTCCGGCGCAGCCACGTGTCGATCCAGAACGCCTCCAGCCGCACCAGTTCCTTCTGCTCGTCGCCCATCGACCCCGACACGTCCATCATGTAGACGATCGCGGCGTTGCTCTGCGGCTTGCGCACCTCGTTCCACGAGCGGTACCGCAGGTCGTCGCGGATCGGCACGACCACCGGGTTGTCCGGGTCGTACTCGCCAGACGCGATCTGACGCTTGAGCGCCTCGCGGTAACTCCGCTTGAAGTGCCGCAGCGACGCCGGGCCGACCGGGCGGATGCCCGAGTACTTGTCCTTGACCGTGGTGATGCGGTGCCGCCCGCGCGGCTTGATGCGGGGCAGTTCCAGTTCCTCGCCCAGGATGTCCGCCAACTCCTCGAGCGTGACGTCCACCTCGGTGATGTGCCGCCCTTCCTGCTCGCCGCCGGCGTCCTTGCCCGAGCCGCCCTCGCCCTCGCCTTCGCCCATGCCGACGCCGCCCGAGTTGTCGCCGAAGCGGAAGGTCGGCAGGTCGATGTCGTGCAGCGGGATCGAGATGTACCGCCTGCCCTCGCGCCCGATCAACTCGCCGCGCGAGAGGAACCGGCGCAGGTCCTTGCGGATGCGCCCGCGCACGATCTGGCGGAACCGTTGATGATCCTGTTCGATCTTGCTGACCATGCGTCCGCGCGTCCCCGCCCGATCCGTGGCGTTCGGCCGCGCCTCCCATCACTCTGTACGGACGCCATCATCGGCCGGATCGCCCCCATCGCCGAAGCCCGATCCCGCATCCGGACCCGCGCGGGCGACCCGCCGCCCCAGCCAGGCCGTGCAGGCGATCCCCATGGGCACCGACACCGCTACTTCCGCCGCCCGATTCAGCAGGTCCGCCGCCAGCCCGAACGCCGCCGCCTCGCGGGCCGAGTCCGCCCCCGCCCACGACGCCGCCACCAGGCCGATCCCCCACTCGCGCACGCCCAGCCCGTTGCCTACGAACGGCACGAGGAACGCGGCCTGGCTCACCGCCGCGAACACCGCCGCCCCTTCCACCGTCAGCGGCCTGCCCAGCAGCGCGAACGCGCACGCATACCGCGCCAGCCACACCATGAGGTCGGCGTAGCGCGCAGTCGCCGCGGCCGCCCACGCCGTCCACACCGCCCCCCGCGCCGCGCCCGCCGCCCACGCCCCCGCGAAGGCCGCCCCGGGGAGCGCGAGCACCAGCCACGACCACGAAGCCCCCGCCGGCGCGGCCCGCAGCGCGAGCGCAATGGCGAGCATCAGCCCCACGGCCCCCGCCGTCATCGCGTTCGCCTCGACGAGCACCAGCACCGAATCGCGCACCGCGATCCCGTTGATCCGCTTGTGGTACGCGATGCGCCCGATCATGCCGGGGCGCATCGGCAGGTAGTTCAGCAGCCACGCGCTGCCGACGAGCGCCAGCATCTCGCCGCGCCCGACGTCCCCCCCGCCCCCCCGCCGTAGCGTCAGCGCCCGCAGCGACGCGGACGCCGCGAGCCAGTTCCCCATCGGCAGGAGCAGCACGACCACGACCATCCACGCGGGCGCGGCCCGCACCGCGTCCATCGACCCCGCCACCGCCCCGCGCTGCGAAGCCACCGCCCACACCGCCGCCGCCAGCAGCAGCAGCCCGACGGCGTACCCGACGACCCGCCGGCCGTCCCACCGGCCCCGCCAGGCCGGCGCGCCGCTCACCGCGGTGATCCGCCGAAGAGGCGGCGCGGCGCGAGGTCGCGCCCCGCCGGGCCGCACCGCGCGTACGTCGGCCCCTGCTCGCGAAGGCGCTCCCGCAACAGCACTGCCAACGCGCGCACGCTCGGGTCGCTCGACGCCTCCGCCCGATCGAACGCCGGATGGTCCGGGTCGACGGCGCGTGTCGCGAGCGCCAGCGCGAGCGTCCCGGGGTCTTCCTCCGCGAGCGCGGCCTCGTCGAACGCCCGCATCCCTGGCTCCATCGAGGAGTTCGGGATAACCGCGAGCATCATCAGCCGCTCGTACCGCCCACTCTTGGCGTACCGCTCGGCAAGTCGCTCCGCCATCGTCCGCATCTCGATCGGCGAGAGCGCATCGCCGGTCGCCGCCCCAGCCAGGATGCGCGCCCGGACACTCCCCAGCATCTCGGGGAACCGCGTCCGCGGGGCCTCCTCCACCAGCAGCAACAGGTCGTCGAGCGGGCGGCGAGAATCCGCGAGCGGCCGGCGCGTCTGATAGCCCGTGAGCGCGGTCAGACAGAGCGGTCCGGGCTCGAAACTCCCGCCGGGGCCGAACAGGAACCCCTGCAGCATCCGCCAGTTCAATCGAAGCGTCTGCGTCGCCCTCGCTTCGGCGACCCACCCCGGGAAACCCGGATCGGGCCAGAGGTCGATCGTCAGCGCCTCGCCGGGCCGCAGGCGCAGCCGACGCTCCACGTCGATGACTTCCAGGCCCGAGTCCTCGAAGAGCGTCCGCGTTCCCACGTCGATGCGGGGTGAGAAGACGACGCGGGAGTTGATCGCGCGTTCGGGGCCGAAACCGAGCGGGATCGGCGCGATGTTCTGGAAGACCACGCGCACGCCCGCTCGCTCCAGCGCGCCCGACTCGCGGTTGATCACCTCCGCACGAACGGACATGAACGTCCGGGGATCAATCGACATGCGGTCGATCCACGTCGGCACGGCCTCCGACGCACGCACCATCGCGGCACGCAGCGGCGTCTCGAACGGGTCCGCGACTCCGAGTCGCCTCGCCTGCACACGCGCCCATGCCCCGACGAGCGAGAGCGGCGCACCACGCGCCATGCGAACGTACAACTCGCTCGCCTCGTCGTGCCAGCCCATCGCCTCCTGTGCCGCCGCGAGCGCGGACATGACGGACACGTCATTCTGATTCGGCATCGCTTCGAGCATCTCGAACACCGGCTCGATCTCACCCTTGTGAAGGGCCACCAGCGCCAGGAGCACGTTCGCCTCGGGGTCGCTCCGACCAAGGGTCCGCTCCACCGCCTCCGCCTGCTGAAGGAGATACTCGTCGATCGCCCCGGCCCACGCCATGAGCGTCCAACTCTGCAGCGCCAGGCGCATCAACTGCGACCGCACCTGGTTCACGTCCGTGCCGGGCGGCATCGTCTGCGGGTTCAGCGCCTTGGACGCGGTCTCCTCGAGCGCGCCACGCAGGTCGTTCGCCGCCGCCCGAACCGTCTCCTCGTCGCCCGCGGCACGCGCCGCCGCGATCCTGATCCGATCCAGCGCCATGCCGAGCCGCACCTGCTCGGGAGGCGTGAGCGTGTCGGTGGGCATGCGGGCTTCCTGCGCCTGGCGGAGGTCCCGCGCCGCGCGGTCACGCATGATGGCCAGTTGCAGGTTGAGGTTCTCGACCACCTTCTCGGGGCCGGTCGTCTGCATCTCGAGCACGATGGACTCGATGACGACCGTCTCCTGGCTCCCAAGGCCCGCGATCGTGAAGAGCCGCAACGCGCTCTGGTAGAACCGCTTCGCCTGCTCGAATGCCCCCGCTTCCGCGAGCATGAGCGCCAGCGTCCGGTACACGTTCGGATCGATCGGGTCCGCGTACAGCAGGTGCGTCTGCAACTCGAACGCATCCACCGGGTTCGTCAGGCCCGGGCTGAAGTACGCCCACGCCAACGCCGCCGCGTCCTTGTTCGTCGGGTCCAACTGCATCGCCTCGAGCAGCCTCGCCACAAAGCCCTGCTCGTCCCCGCGCTCACGCAACAGCAGCGCCAGGTCCAACGCGAGCCGGCTGCGGATCGAAACGTCCAGCGCGGCCCCGCGCTCGCCCAGAAGCCGCTCGTACGCCGCGATCCGCTCCTCCGCCGTCTGCAGCCGCTTGATCCGATCGCTGATCAGCCGCAACTGCGCCACCGTGTCCCCCGGGTCGATCTGCACCAGCCTCCGAGTCAACTCCATGAACAGCGCCTGGTCGCCGCTCGACCACGCCGCCTCCAGCCGCCGCCGCACCACAGACGCGTCCTCGGGCGCGATCTCCTGCGCCATGCCCAGCAGGTGCGACGCGATGCGGAAGTCGCGCGCAACCGGCTCCGCCCGCGCCCGCAGGTCCATCAGCGCGATCCGTGTGATCGATCGCGCCAGGAACTCGTCCGGGTCCGGGATGACCGGCGCGTACCGCTCGAAGGCCTCCGCCGCAGCCGGTTTGGCCTCCCCGTCCGCGGGCGCGAACGCGCACAGCACGCCCGCGCTCAAAGCCGCGAACACCGAGAACGCCACCGAACGCCACGAGCCGATCTTCAAAGGATGCCTCCCGCGTAGACCCGGCCGAACGCCGCCACCCACCACAGTACGCCCACGAACACCGCCGCGCCCGTCGCGATCTCCACCGGCCACGACACACGCCGGCTCACGTGCGGAAAGAGCCGGTCCGCAACCAGGCACGAGAACGTCAAGTGACCCGACGCCGCCCAGAACGCCCCGCCCACGTAGCACGGCCACCGCGCGTGCGGCCAGCGCGCCGCGCCCTCAAGCACCAGCCACGCGCCCGCCACCACCATCAGCACAGCCCACGGCGTCGCCGTCAGCACCACCAGTGTCAGGCTCACGCGGCGCGAGAGATGCACCCGGTCGCTCCCACGGGGCCGACGCCCACGACGCCCCACGGCGGGAGTCTACACGACCGCCCCGACCCGATGCACGGGTTTTCTTCCGCTACCGCCACGACGCCGGGGGATAGGCCTCACCCCATCGCCATCGTCATCAGGAACTCGGCGTTGGTCTTCACCTTCTTCAGGCGGCTCTTCATCAGTTCCATCGCCTCGACGACGTTCATGTCGCTCAGCACCTTCCGAAGCCGGTGCACCAACTCCAGTTCCTTCGGGTCCAGCAGCAGTTCCTCGCGCCGCGTCCCGCTCGCGCTGATGTCGATCGCCGGCCAGATCCGCTTCTCCACCAACTTCCGGTCCAGGTGCAACTCGCTGTTCCCCGTCCCCTTGAACTCCTCGAAGATCACCTCGTCCATCTTCGACCCCGTGTCCACCAGCGCGGTTCCGATAATCGTCAGGCTCCCCCCACGCTCGATCGAACGCGCCGCCCCGAAGAACTTCTTCGGCCTCTGCAACGCGTTCGAGTCCAGCCCGCCCGTCATGATCTTGCCCGAGTGCGGCATCTCCGCGTTGTACGCCCGCGCCAGCCGCGTGATCGAGTCCAGAAGGATCACCACGTCGTCCCCGAACTCCACCATCCGCTTCGCCTTCTCGATCACAACCTCCGCAACCGCAACGTGCCGCCCCGACTGCTCGTCGAACGTGCTCGCCACGACCTCCACGCTCGGCTCCGTGTTCCGGCGGAAGTCCGTCACTTCCTCCGGACGCTCGTCCACCAGCAGCACGATGATCTTCACGTCCGGATAGTTCTTCGTGATCGCCTGCGTCATCTTCTGAAGCAGCACCGTCTTGCCCGTGCGCGGCGGCGCAACGATCAACGCCCGCTGGCCCTTCCCGATCGGCGCCACCAGGTCAACAACCCGCATCTCGAGCGAGTCCGGCGTCGTCTCCAGGATGAAACGCTGCTCCGGGTGCAGCGGCGTCAGGTCCTCGAAGTTCACCAGTTCGTGGATCTTCGAAGGCTCGCGCCCGTTCACCTTGTCCACACGCAGCAGCGCGAAGTACTTCTCGCTCTCCTTCGGGGGGCGGATCGCTCCCCGAACCACCATCCCCTTGCGAAGCCCGAAACGACGCACCTGCGACGGCGAAACGTAGATGTCGTCCGGCCCAGGCAGATAACTCTGCTCAGGGCTGCGAAGGAACCCGAACCCGTCCGGCATGATCTCCAGCGTCCCCTCGCCGAACATCAGCCCCTGCTTCGCCGCACGCGCTTTCAGAATCTTGAAGATCAGGTCCTGCTTCGGCGTCTGCTGGAACTCGTCCAGCCCCTCCCGCGTCGCCACGCCGAACAACTCGTCCATCTCCATCCGCTGCAACTGCCCGATGCTCAACTGGTCCTTGATCGCCTCCGGGTCGGCGTGCGCCGCGATCCGCTCCAGTTCCGCGGCCTCGCGCTCCAACTCCTCGTCGCTCGGCAGCACGTGGTCCGGGTACGACGACCGGTATGAGTACGACGAGCCGCCGCCGCCACTCCCGCCGCCCCCTCCCATGCCACCGCCGCCCATCCCGCCCTTGCGCTTCTTCCGCTTGCGACGGTGCTTGCCCTGCTGATCGCCACCCTGCCAGTCCGGCCGCGGACCGCCCTGCGGCGGCCCCCCCTGACCCGACGGCGCACCGCCCTCGGGCCGCGGGCCGCTCTGGCCCTCCGCGGGCCGCGACGCCGGCTGACGCTCGCGTTGCTCCCCGCCGCCGTTCGAGTCGCCCCCGTTCGTGCGGGACTGCTGCGGACGCTCTTCCTGCGCAACGTTCGTTGTCTTCGCCATGACTGCCAAGGTTCCTTCCGATGTCCGGAGGGGAAAGGGTGGAACGGGGCGGCATGCCCGAAACCCGCACGAGTCGGGACGGGTCGGCCCCGCAGAGCCTGCGTTCCGCAGCCGTTGCCACGCACCAGCCCTCGCGTGCGAGGGCGACGGGGTTCAGCCCAGTTGTGAGTGGTGATCCGGTGCGGGCAATTCCGCTTCTGATTCCTCGGCCAGCGAGACTCACGGCTTTCGTGAATCCGCCCGCCGCTCCCGACACAGTATACGGCCCCCACCACCCCCGGTGGCCACTCAAACCGAAACTTCTTCCCCCGACCCGCCTCCCCCGCCCCCAAACTCCGCCTTCGCCCGCCGCAGCACCCCCTCCACCTGCGGCCCCAGGTCCGCCAGCCCGCCCGCGTTCACGATCCCGTACCGGCTCCGACGCCGCTTCTCTTCCAGCGGCATCTGGGCACGCTCGCGCCGTTCGACCTCCGCCTCGTCCCAGCCGCGCGACGCCCGCACCCGCTCCAAGCGAACCTCGCGTGGCGCATCGACGAACACCACCGCGTCGCACTCCGCGTCCACGCCCGCCTCGAAGAGCAACGGCGCATCGACGACAACCACCCCCGCCCCGCGCGTCGCCGCCTCGCGCACCAGTTCCGCCCGGCGCGCCCGCACCAGCGGATGCACGAGCGACTCCAGCCGGCGTCGCTGCGATTCGTCCTCGAACACGATCGCCGCGACCGCCGCGCGATCCACACGCCCGCCCGCGCCGATCACCCGCTCGCCCCACCACCGGCGCAACTGCTCTCGCACCTCGGGCCGGTCCAGCGCGGCCTTCGCTTCCACGTCCGAATCGACCACCACGCATCCGCGCCGCGCGAACTCCGCCGCCACCGCGCTCTTCCCCGCCCCGATCCCGCCCGCCAACCCGAGCACAAGCACCTTGCTCTCAACCGGAGGCACAGGCGGCGGCACAGGCGTCCCGCCTGTGCGCCTGTCGAGCGCCTCCTTCGCCTTCACCCACACCTCCCGCGGCCTCCCGATCATCACCCACGCCACCTCGATCGCATCCGTCCCCGCCGTCGCGAACCCGATGGTCCCCAGCCCCAGCAAGCGCTCGCCGAGCGACCGATACAGCACGACGTGCTGCACGCGCTCCAGCCGCGCCTCGACCGTCACCCGACTCAGCACGCCCGACACGCGCACCACGCGCCGGTCGGTCAGTGTGTACCGCCGGCTCGCCCACACCGCCGTTTCCCAGAGCAGGTTCACCACGCCCACCGTCAGCACCGTCCACCCCGCCGCCGCCGCCACGCCCGGCACCCCCCCCCGCGCCGCCGGCCACGCCAGCGCCAACGCCAGCACGCCCAGCACGCCCACAGGCACCACCGAC
>DAOMNQ010000089.1:0-11424 GCA_035443945.1 Phycisphaerales bacterium
CCTTGAGGACCTGCGCGTCGTAGTCGATGCTCAGCCGCAATCGCTGCGCCGCCAGGTCAACAAGCCTCGGCAGCTCGACCTGCCCCGCCAGGGTCAGCCGCGGATCGTCCTCCTGCGCGCACGCCGCGGGCGCAAGCAGCAGCGCCGCGGCCAGAACCGCGAGGGCTTCCAGCGGCCCTGAGCGAGGTCGCACGGTCATCGCGGCACCGGCGCGTCGTCCGCGCACGGCCTCACATCCCCGCCGCGGCGTCGAACGCGCTCGCGATCGCGGCGAGATTGGCGTCCAGCGAGGCCTTGGCGGTGGCGACGGGGGTCTGGGCGTCGCACTGGGCGACGAGGGTGGAGCATTCGTGGTGGGGATCCTCGCCGAGCCGTGCGCTGATCCGGACGCTGGCGAGGGCGTCGCGCAGCGCGACCCACTCGGCCTCGGCGCGCGATGCGGCCAGGTACTGCACCGGGAGGTCCCACGCGGCGTTGGCGCGGAGCGTGGCGAGACGCGAGGCCTTCGGGCCGGGCGTGTCGCCGATGGCCGCGTCGTAGAGATCGCCGAGGGCGCCGTCACGCAAGGCCTCCGCCCCGGCGAGCGTGGTGCGCGCCGCGGCGAGGTCGGAGAGGTCGTTCCCGGCGGCGCGGCCCGAACGCGCGAGCCGCTCGAGGCGTTGCACGGTGCGCTGCGCGTCACGCACCGCCGTGTCGGCCTGATTGAGCGCGAGGAAGCGTTCGCCGGTGAGGTGAGCCGCGGCGTTCTGGACGAGGGTGGTGGTCTCGGCGGAGGAGAGCCCGGCGGCGGCGAGGCGTTGGGGCGCCAGGCCGACGCGGTGGAGGGCCGCGGCGAGTTCGACGGCGGTGGGCGGCTGGGGGTCCTCGGCGTGCCGCGGCAGGAACAGCACGCCGGACGAGGCGAGCAGCAACGCCCCGAACGCGATGAAGGACAGCAGGATCGGCAGGGCGTTGGCGGGACGGGCGAGCGCTCTGAGCATGATGGCACCTCCTGCGGCGGCGCCGGCGCGACGCCGTTCGCCAGCATCCACTCGTACCGCGCCGCGACGTTCGTGTAAAGAGCGCAGACCACAACTTGTCAGAATTGACAAGACTCCCTCGCCGCCGCGGAGCGTGAACTTGTCAATTTTGACAAAGCCCGCGCCGCGTGCGACGCCGCGACTTGTCAAGTTTGACAAGTTGGCGGGATCGCGCTTGCAACGGCCGGGGGGACGCTGCTAGGTTCGGCGCGTCCGAGCGGAACCCCACCCTCACGGGGAGGACGAACGATGTACGCCAAGCGTCTCATTGCCACGCTGATCCTCGCCACGTCGCTTGCTCCAACGGCGGCTGGCCAGGTCCTCCTCGTGGACGACGACTCCCTGACGGAGGTGCTCTTCGACTCTCCCACGCGTGTGCAGGACGTCCGTCCGATCCATCTGCAGCGTGGTGTAGGGATCGACGGGACGCTGTGCGAGGAGCCGCTCTTTGGGTGGGCCGTGGCGGGCAACCCATGGCCGGAGGCGTGGAATGGGCAGAACCGGTTCGGGGTGGTCCGCCTCGACACCGGCAGCTACTCCATCACAGCAGTAGACATGGCGCTCCCCGCCCGCGGGTTCAGTTGGGTGATCGGCCGCACGTACAACCCACGCCAGGAGGTGTCGTCCTACGCCCACAGCAGCGACGGCTACCAGGGCTGGAACTGGATGCAGACGTCCCAGCCGGAACTGGTGTACTTCGACAATGACGCCAACCCGGAGACCGACGAACTCGAAGACATGATCTACCTCGTGTACGGGGCGGATCGGTTCCTGGAGTTCCGCCGCGTCGGCACAGGCGAAGGAGGCACAACGCCGAGCGAGACGACGTTCCGGGGCGTCAATGGAGCGGCGGGGGCGATCGAGTACGTGGCCGGCTCGCCAGACCTGTACGTCTATCACGATCAGAACGGGACGGAGGTGGCGTTCTTCGGCGGGAACACCGCATCCGGCAGAGCCGACTGGCAGATGTGGAAGATCACGGACGCGGCCGGCAACACCGCGTACATCGGGAGCACCACCGCGACGACGGCGGTGACGAACGGATACGACGCAAGCGGGCGCATCCTCCTCGCGTTCGACACCGAGGGCAGGCGGTACACGTACACGTACGACACGGTGGGGTCGCTCACCCGGTTGGTAGAGGTGAAGGCCGAGGAAGACCCCGGTGGTGGCTGGGTCGAGGTGCAGCGCGTCGAGTACGAGTACTACCCCGACCCCGGCACATGCACGAGCAACTACGCCCACGGTGAGGAGGGCGACCTTCGACAAGTCAAGGTCGTAACCCCCGTGAGCGACGGCAGCGCTCCGGACCTCGTCGAGACCACACACTACCGGTACTGGCGGGATGAGGCCTTTGACGACACGAGCGATCCGGACGAAGGCTGCGACTACAACCCAGGAGGTCCACACCTGCTCAAGATGGTCGTGGGCACCGAAGGAGTGCGCAGGTTCGATTACCTGGACGCGACCTTCGACGACGATCACCTGACGGCGTCGGATGCCGATCTGAAGCCGTACTCGGACTTCTTCGGCACCTACCACGACGGGACCCGACGGCTGGCGACGGCCGTGTTCGACGGCGAGTGCGGGTGCGGTGGCGCGCCCAACGGCGTGTACGCCTTCACGTACGACGTCAACCCGGCGTATTCGGACAGCGCCGGGTACGACGTTGACGGCGGCTACGGGCAATGGGCGATTCGGACGGTTGTGGACGGCCCTGACGGGACGGAGTTGTACCACACGGCTGTAGCCTGGACAACGCAGTACTTCGACGAGGTCGGGCAGCCGCTCACCCGCGTCGAATCGGCGTCCGATCCGTCCGTCGCCGGCGGCAATACGTACTGGGTGACGCACGCCTACCGCGACGGTGCGGGGCGTCTGGTCGAGATCGGCTCGCCCGCGCACACCGACTCGTACACGCACGACGACAACGGTGACCCTGAGGGGTCGTTCACGCTCAAGAACACGACGAACAACCGTGACGGCCGGGTGTCCGCGTTCGCGCGGCAGTCGGGTGGCGACTACGACGGCTTTACGCTCTCCGAGGCGCACACGGACGTGTACGACGCCGCGCTGCCGAAGTACCTGCTGTGGTCGCGGACGTTCTTCCAGGACGCCACCAACGGGCTGCACGCCAAGACAGCAGGGGATTTCGAGGTCGTGCGCCCCCTCATCGCCAGCCTCTTCGAGTATCCGAACTTCGTGACCAGCGGCACGACGGGCGCCAACGAGACGCAGTTCGAGTACGAGTTCCACGCCGCTCTCGTGGTCGAGAAGCGCACCATCACCGAGCCGGCGGTGTCCACGGGATTCGCCCCGACGGGCGCGGTGTCGCGCGAGTGGTACGGGGAGGACGGCGAACTCCTGTGGGAGCAGGACGCCGAGGGCACGATCACCTACCACGGGTACGAGCGCGGGCTGGAGGTCCGGACGGTCGAGGACGCGGACACGGGGGTTCTCTCGAACGATGGGGTGACCATCCCCACTGGGTTGTCGAGTTCGGGGACGCTGCACCGTGACACGAACTTCGGTTACGACGCCCAGGGACGGCTGGTCGAGGAGGAACTGCCCAGCGGGCGGCTCGTCACCACGCACTACACGGCGCTGGCGGATCGGCGCGTCGTCGTGGTGACCGTGCCTGAACATTCAGCCGGCACACTGTACGGCCCGGCCGAGTACGAAGTGTTCAACCATGCCGGTGAGACCGAGGCGGCCGGCGTTATCGCGCTCGCGGGCGGAGATACGACCACCAGCCTTGACGACTGGATTGACGAGACCGAGGCCGACGCGATCGCCGCGGTGGTCGAGGGGCAGCTCGCGAGCCTGACCGCGTGGGTCTACTCGGGCTCGGGCCGGAAGGCCCTCGAGCAGCGCGTGTTCCACGTGATTCCCGCCGACATGAGCGGGGCGTCGGACACGAACTCGGATGTCACGCAGTACGGATACGACCACGCGGGACGACTCGAGAGAGTGCTTGACCCGACCGGCACAGAGGTGTTCCGGGCCTACACGGCGCGCGGCCAGCTCGCCAAGGTCGGTCTGCGGGCGGAGATCCGCGGAGGGGGAGCGCTCCCGGACAACCAGATCATCTGGGTCACGGAAGGTGGCCACGGCGGCGGCTCCCCCGGTGACGGCACGGGCGGACCGGGGGGCGGCGACGGCGGCGGGAGCGGCGACAGCGATGCGCCGCCTACGTCGGCCGAGTGCTACAACCTCGTGCAGCATGTGCAACAGCAGTACACAAAGGTCTACCTCAACTACCGCGACGAGGTCATGCTCGTCGAGACGCCCGACGGGCCTGCGTTCTTCTACAAGCGAGACAATCTCGGCCGCGTGACGGCTGTCGGCGTGTACGACGATCTTTCGGACATCGACAACGGAGACTGGAAGACGACCGACCCGATCGCGGAGACGACCGGCCGCCGCGCGCTCGTCGAGGCGGTCTACGACGCCCGCGGCAACCGCCATCGCGTGACGCGCCACAAGATCAGCCAGACCGGCGCGGGGACAAGCTCGGACTCGCTCGACGCCGACACGTGGTTCGACGGACTCGGCCGGCCGATCAAGGAGAAGGGCAACCAGCTTGTCAAGCGCCTGTACGACCCCCTCGGCCGCGTCCGGCGCGAGTACGTGCTGGCGAAGGACAACGACACGGCCTATGCGCACGCCCTCGACGTGGCGGGCGACGTCGTGCTGGAGGAGCGGGCCTGGGGCTACGACGTCATGGACAACGTCCTGCTTGCGCTCCGTGTCGACCGCTTCCACGACAGCACGACCACTCTGACCGGACCCCTGGACGAGAACGACGAGACCGGCGGTGACGGCGACGACCTGAAGGTGACGGCCGCGGACCTGAACGGGCGGCCGCAGATCACGGCCTTCTGGTACGACCACCTCGACCGCCTCACGGATGCGGCTGCGTACGGCACGAACGGCGGCTCCACGCTCGACCGGAACAGCCTTTCCGTTCCAGGACGTCCCACCGGCTCGTCCGTGCTGCTCACGAGCCATGAGTACGACGACGCCGGACGGCTGGTCGAGATGGTCGATCCGCTCGACCGCTCGACCGTCTGGGCCTACGACGACGCCGGGCGGGTCACGAAGGTCGTGCGCAACTATGTGGACGGCACTCCGGGCGGCGGCACGCTCGGCGACGAGGACCAGGTCACGGAGTTCGAGTACTGGACGGGCACGGACGACTACGGCACCGGGCGGCTGCGCAAGATCATCGCCAAGAATCCCGGCGAGAGCGACCAGATCACGGAGTACGTCTACGGCGTCGGCTCATCCAACGGCCCCAACGGCGAGATCGTGATGGACATCACGGCCGGGCACCTCCTGAAGAAGGTGGTCTACCCGGACAGCTCGGACCCCGACGAGGACGCGGTCTGGTTCGGCTACGACCGGGGCCTGCTCGTGAACCAGATGATCGATCAGGCGGGCAACGCCACCGTCATTCTCTACGACGAGTCCAAGCGCGAACTGGACCGCTATTTCCCCGTGATCCAGAGCGGCTTCGACACTCGCGTCGACCGCGTCGTGCGCGAGTACGACGGTCTCGGTCGGCTCAGCACCGTCACGCAGAAGAACGACACGACCGTCCTCGACCAGATCGCGCTCGAGTACGACGGCTGGGGCGAGCTCGCCGCGTTCACGCAGGATGTCAACTCCGCCATCGACGGCGACGCCTTCACCGTCGAGTACGAGCACGCCAAGCACACCGCCGGGCCGAACCTGATCCACCGCTCGAAGATGGTCTACCCCGACCTGACCGAGGTGCTGTTCGACCCTGGGAACCCGCTCAACGTCAACCACGCCGTCTCGTACTTTGCCGGCCGCTGCGACCGGGTGCGGGTGAAGGTGGGCGGCTCGCCGGTGACGGTGGCGCACTACGACTTCCTCGGCGTGGACCGGGTTGTAGGGACGACGCACTTCTTCGGCGGCGGCGACGTCCACTCGCGCCACTACGGCTCGACCAGCGGGAGTTACCCGGGGCTCGACGCCTTCAACCGGGTGGTGACGAGCCGGTGGAGCAAGGAGCGAGCGTCCGGCGCGCCGGTGGACTGGTACCTCGAAGACATCGTGTTCGACAAGAACTCGAACATCACCCGGACGGAGCACGGGTATTTCGGCCTGCTGGACGCCGCGTTCGTGATGGACGGTCTTGACCGTCTGCGCGGGATCGAGGTGGGCGACTGGACGGGGAGCGGCATCGACTCGCCGGGTCGGATGGGCGAGGTCTGGGACCTCTCGCACCTCGGGAACTGGGCGACGCACGGCCTGGACCTCGACGGCGACGGTGACTTCACCGGTTCGGGGGAGTTCGAGGACTTCCGCACGTTCAACACGGCCAACGAGCTGACGCAGCGTGCCCTGGACACGGACGGGGACACCAACCCGGACATGACCCTGACGCCGGGGCACGACGCCGTCGGCAACCTGATCGACGACGGCGACAACTACCTCTTCGTCTACGACACCCGCGGCCGTCTGACGCTGGTGACCGACCGCGACGAGCCGCCGAACACGGTGGCGGAGTTCCGGTACAACGGCCTCGGCTACCTGATCGGCGAGCACGTGGACTTCGACGCCAGCGGCGAGGTGGACGGAGACGATCCCTGGCGCTGGTTCGTGTATGATGAGCGTTGGCGTGTGATCGCGGCGTACCGGGGGACGGACGAGGCCGTCGAGTCGGACGCGAAGGAGCGGTACGTGTACCACGCGGCGGGGTACAGGTCGTCGGGGTCGTACATCGACGACCTGGTGCTGCGCGACCGCGACGCGGTGCAGCCCGAGGCCGACCCGGCGAACACGGACCCGGCCGAGACGTGGCTGTTCGAGAGCGACGGCGTGCTCGAGGAGCGGGTCTTCATCTGCCAGAACTGGCGTGCGGACGTGGTGCTGGTGGTCGATTCGTCCGGCGCGGCGGTGCAGCGGGCGTGGTACACGGCCTACGGCGTGCCGACGGGGGCCGACCGGGCCGACCTGAACGGCGACGGCGTGGTGGACTCGGCGGACGCGTCGGTGTTCAGCGCGTGGCACGTGGCGAGCGACGTCCGGGCCGACTGGAACCTGGACGGCACGGTCAACAGCACGGACACGATCGCGTACCTGAACGCGTACAACTCGGCGGCGACGCTGGGCGGGCGCGGCGTGCTGTCGTCGGCCGCGCTGGACCTGCGCGTGGGCTACGCCGGCTACCGCTGGGACGGCTTCACCGGCCGCTACCACGTGCGGCACAGGGTCTACGAGCCGTACCTGGGGATGTGGCAGAGCAGGGATCCGATCGGATACGATGGGAGCACGCTGAACCTCTACGAATACGCAAACAGCAACCCACAGGCTTGGTTGGATCCTTGGGGGCTTATAGGGTTATGCGTGGCGTGTGCCCAGGAGGGAACTCAGCCGGAGAAGAAGAAGCAGAAGCCGTGGACTGGACCTGGTGATCCTCCGAATAAGGATGACTGGGAAGACCCCATTAGGGACATTCTAGATGATCCGTTGTCGCCCAATCCGATCGATCAGCGCAGAATTACAAAGAAAGAGCTAGATGACGTGAAGAAAGACATCAAAGATCTCGCAACACCCAACTACACTTCCCCTATCGCGACAGCGTTGCGTTGCATCAAGGTCTGGACGCGAGACCTCTTTCGAAAGAAAAAAGACAAAGAAGACGATTCAAAGAAATGAGTACAATTTCGGCATCTAAAATGGCGTGCAGCGAGCGAAGTCATCCATCCATGCCGCGGCCCACCGGCTACCTTTTCATCGCATGGCTAATGACGCTAACTTATTGTCATGCAGCACTAAGCATGGCCACTCATATATACGCAAAGAGATTCGCCCCACCCATCGCGTTTGGCCTTTGGGGGGCATTGTCGACGTCAAGTGGAGGACAATCAGAAGTGTCCACGGCTACTACTTTAGAAACCGAGCGACCCGCAGAGGTAATGCTCGATAAACAAAAGGATTGCATTGTCACCGTTTGGAGCGCTGGAATTGACTCGAAGACTATGGTATTAAAACGCAATCGAGCGAGAGGCGTCCTTGTCAAGGATCTCGGCATAGTTACGGTTGAGCACGTAGTTCACGGAATGACTGAAATCAACGTTGAGTTTTTTGATGGCAAGCGGCATTTGCCACATCATGTTGCGTCATTAGACGTTGGGCTGGACCTGCTTGCATTGGCGTTTCCTGGCGCAAGCGATAACGGCTATGAAATTAGGTCGGATCCACTGCATCTTGGTGATGCATTGCATTTCTTTGTTTCCAGGCCAGAGGATGATGTTGACAAAGCCCCGGTTACGATTAGCAGCCGAGTCGAACGGATTTCGACCATCATCGGTGTTGGCGATGTATACCTGATTGCATTCTCGGACGGCGAGGCGGTTAGCGGTTCGCCCGCATTTGATGACCAAGGCTTCGTTGTCGGCGTTATTGGAGGCACATTGGGAAGTGATGCCATATATGTGATACGCGTTCAGCCATCCACAATACACGATGATCAATGGATACAATGGGCCGATTACGCGACGAACCCGAGGGTTGGCTTAGCCAAAGCCCGGGCGATGAGATCCGAGAGTATGCAGCACAGATCATTTGGAAGATTGCAAGACGCGCGCGATCAATTAAATGAAATCATGAAGATCGCACCTGATTATATCCTGGCGAAGGCAACCGCGGCAGATATAGATCTTAGGCTGGGACATGTCCGAGAAGCGGAAGAGCTTTACACGCAGGTTTCCGCTAACCTATCGTTTGCGCCTAGTGTTTGGTGGTGGCTAGCGAGATCTCGGGAACACCTTGGGAACTTTGAAGGAGCAATTGAAGCATATGATGAGTTCCTGTCGCTCGAGCGGCTTGTATCGGAGCCGGAACAATCTGAGGCGCAATATCGGTTAGGTTGTGCCATGATTGCCGTCGGACGTATTCAAGAAGGCACTACGGCTTTGTCTAGAATAGCGGGGGCTTCAGAATACAGCGCGGGGTTACGGGCAATCTGCGAAAAGTTGCTTGTGCTGAAGGAATATGAAGCAGTTTTGCAAATCGCTCATGCCATGCCAGACATGAAGGGTGGGACGCTCGCAGTGCGTGCTATGGCTCGTCAAGGGCAACTGAAAGAAGCAGTTACTCTGTTGAGGGAGACGCGGGATTTCCAGGGGAGCCCCATTGATGAGAACTTGGCGTGGGCCGTAGTGCTACTCGATTGCGAGATGTACGAGGAGTCGTTAGAGCGAGCTCGACTCGCTGTCGAGCACGACGAGGACAATCCTGAGGTATGGTATGTCCTGGGTAGGACCTTGGAGAGAACAAGCAAGCACAAGCAAGCGGCTGCCGCGTTTCATCGCGCTCTTGAAATACAACCGGAGTACTTTCAAGCTTGGTGGCGGGTTGGCTATGTGCTGTTGGAGCAAGGTGACCGCGTCGCTGCTGTAAGCAGTTTGTCGCGCGCATTTGAACTGCGCCCTGATCAAGCTTGGCTTGCACGAGTGTTGTGTGATCTTCATTTGCAGGACGGGAAGTGCGATACTGCTCTCGCCGTTGCGAGCATGCACGCGGATGCGTGTGCTCGCAGCGCCAGTGCGTTGTTGATTCTTGGTGATGTGCTGATTAAATGCGATGAACCAAGGAGGGCTGTCCAGATGCTTGAGGAGGCGCGGACCAAAGGGGAACATGCAGTGCCTGTTCTTGCTGGTTTAGTTCGCGCATTGCGTGACTGTGGACGTGAGGAAGAAGCCGATCGTGTAGAGGAAGAGTTGCGTCGTCTGGCTCACAATCGAGAGATTGATTGTGATGATATGATGAAGTTGAAGAGTGATTTCTGAAATAACCGTCCTATGCAAATACTCGAGCAGGCGATCCATGCGGTGTTTCCGGCGCAGTCTTCGCTCACGCGGCCTTCCAGTAGTAGTGCTTCAGGACGCCGCCGAGCCGCTCCTCGCACCGGATACGGCCAAACTGGATCGGTCCGGCGCGGATCGAGGGTCGTTCTCCCAACGGCGTGGCGAACCCGAGCGACGAGTGCGGGCGTCGGCGGTTGTGGTAGTCGATGTACTCGTCCAGGAGATGATCCAGATGCCGGGTCCCGAGCACGACGAAGTGATCGAGGCACTCGGTCTGGATGCTCTGGATGAGCCGCTCGACGTGGGCGTTGAGGTTCGGCGAGCGGTGCGGAAGCTGCACGGACTTGATGCCGGCCTCGGCGAGTGCTTTGCCGAATGCACCGTCACCTGCGGCGAACTTGCCGTCGCGGTCGCGGAGCAAGAGCCTGGGCTTGGACATGTCCCTGGGCAGCGAGGCGACGAACCGCCGGATCACCTCTTCGCACCAGGCCGCGTCGGGATTCGTAGTGCTTGTCGATACGTGAGCCCGGCGGGTCCTAGGGTGCACGAACACCAGCGCGAACGCGTACTTCAGGCCCGTGGCCGTCAGCACGCGGAGGGTCAGGAAGTCGCAGGCCCACAGGGTCTTGGCGTGCGCCTTCAGGAACTGGTCCCACGTCCGCTCGCCGCGGGCCGGGCCGGTCGGCAGCCCTGCCTGCTTCAGGACGTTGACGACCGTGGATCGGGAGACGCCGCCGATTCCGAGCTTCTTGAGTTCGCCGAGAATCCGCACGTAGCCGAACCCGGTCTCCCGCGCGATCCGCAGCACGATCGTCCTGACCTGCTCGGGCGTGCGCGGGCGGCCCGGCCTGGGGGCGGGTGCCTTCCGTTGCTTCGGCCGCTTACCGGCCTGGCGCACCCACTTCAGGAATGTCTCGGGCCTGACGATCGAGACCAGGGACCTGATGGCCGTACCGAGCGGCTTTCCGAGCCGGACCAGCCGCGCTCGCTCCTGCGGCGTGACCCTGACCTGGCCGGCGATCTTCGACCGAAGGACCTCGTTCTCCGCTTTCAGGTACTGGACTTGCCGGTGGAGCTCGTCCCGCCCGGACCCGGCCAGGATCGTGAGCAGGCGGCGGATTGGGTTTGGCATCGCGGCATTGTCGCCGATCGGTGGACCCGGTGCGCGGCTGGCCGGCGATGGAACCTGGTACGTCCATGTCCGTCGGCTGTCGTCAGCCCGTCCGGACCGCGCCGGAACGGCATCGCTGCGCTCTCGGCCTGTTCACCAGCGGGTCGATGGTTCTTCTACCGCCGCTTGGTTAGCGCATCGAGAGCGCGGGATGGAGTATTTGCACACCGGCCCCAGTCCGAACGGCGGGCGGCATCCGCCGCGTGCCGAGCCCCGCGGCGGACGCCTGTGACCCGCCGACCGCGTTCTTGGTAGCGCCAAGCCTGTTAACCGGCCGAACGAAGCCGAAATGGTGGCATCGGACCAGAGAGAACCGTTTGAACCCGTTCCGATCGGGGAGCTTCAAGGGCCGCGTCCATTGGGCGCGGCCCTGTTCGTTTACGGCTCGGGG
>DAOMNQ010000090.1:0-11302 GCA_035443945.1 Phycisphaerales bacterium
CATCCCGCTTGACACCGGCTTGCTCATGGATGCGCAACTTGACGGACACTACCCCATGCTCCGCCAGCGATCGCGCAGCCGCTCATCACATCACTGAGCCCGGCGTCACCGCTTGCTTTGAATGGCAGCCAGAAAGTTGTCGTGAGAGGCCAGAACTTTGATGCCCGTGCAGTTGTGCATCTCGTGGACCTTGGCACGGGCCAGCACTTTCGCAACCGCAATGTGTATGACCGCTCGAACACCCACCTCACGCTGAGCGTCAACTTTGGCATTCAGCCTGCGGAATGGTCGGTTGAAGTCGTGAACCCCGACGGGCGCAGTTCGCGCGAGTTCCGCTTCAACGTCGTCTACCCGCCCCCGCCTAGAATAACGAGCGTGGAGCCTGCCGAACCTGTCGGCAGCAATGAACCTCAGTCTTTTGTCATCCATGGGGAGCACTTCCACCACAGCGCGAAGGTTACGTTGCGCGACTTGACTCGCAGCGAAGTGTTCCCCGATCGATACATTCATCACCGGACGGATGGCCAGTTGGTGCTGCGCGTCAACTTCACTGACGAACCCGCGCTTTGGGCCGTCGAGGTCATCAACCCCAATGGGCAGTCTTCGGGCAGGTTTCGCTTCCGAGTTGTGGCACCTCCGCGAAATGCACCGGCCGCCGAAAGGCCAAGCGAATCCGAGATCATTAATCTCGCTATCCGCTGGGCGAGATCGCAACTGGGCCGAGCAACACAACCATGCGCCACCCCAGGGTGCTTCTACAACCCTCGGAATACCGGGTATACGCCCTGTTCCACGCCTACGCCGCCGTTCGATCACGAGCCTTGGTACTCCTGGTGTGCTCGATTCGTTGCGAACTGCTATGGCATGGAACGCGCCGGGTTTGAGACCGCGCACGACATGTTCAACAAACTCTCAACGGCCGGAGTCGTCGAGACGCAAAGGGATAACATTCCTGTTGGCTCGCTCGTCTTCTGGTATTGGAAAATGGCTCCGCAGAATACTAACGATGACGGCAAGGAGTATGGACACGTTGGTATCTACATCGGCAACGGCGACGTTATCCACACGGGCGTGAGCAAGGATCGCCAGGATGTGCATGTTCTACCCATCTGGGTCGTGACGAGCAGGCTCGACAGAAGTGCCATGCTGGATCGCGAAAGCAGCTACCTCGGATGGGTTGCGCCGTTCAACGTGCTGAAAGTTCTTGGTTGGCCAGGTCGGACCGAGTGACCACCCCCACCGCCTCTCCCACGATCCACACCTCCAGGCCCAGCATCAGCACGCTGACCACCAGCAGGTGCGCCTTGGCCGTGCCCGCGGCGTAGAAGCCGACGATCAGTTCCGCGATCGCCCAGCCGGTCATGGCCAACATGAAGACCATCGGCACGCCCGTCACCCAGACCGGCCGCCGCTGCCGCACCAGCCAGACCGTCACCACGAGCAGCGCCAGCCCGCCGAGCAGTTGGTTCGTCGCCCCGAAGACGGGCCAGAGGGCGAGGCCGCCCATGCCCGCGCCGTCCCAGCCGCGCGTGGGCACGTCGCTCAGCGCGAGCGCGCCCGCCGTGAGCACGGCCAGCGTCGTCGCCCCCCAGCGGTTGGCGAGCAGCGGCACGCGCAGCGACGCTGCGCCCGTCGCTTTCCCCCCGCCAAACAACTCCATCAGCACGTACCGCTGCAGGCGGCAGGCCGAGTCCAGCGTCGTCGCGGCGAAGGAGGCGACGAAGACGCCCATGATCGCCACCGCCAGGGCGTGGCTGACGCCGATGGTCTCGATCATGTTCGCCGAGCCGACGACGAACGGCGCGAGGTTCGCCCCCAGCCCCTTGTCCCCCCCCCACACCGCGTAGTGGTGCAGCCAGGCCTCGCGCCCGACCAGCCCCCCCGCCGTCCCTAGCCCGATCCCCGCGACGCACGCGAGGATCACCAGCACGGCCAGGAACCCCTCGGTCAGCATGGCCCCGTAGCCGACGTACTGGGCGTCGGCCTCGCTCTTGAGTTGCCGGCTGGCGCACCCGGAGGCCACGAGGCAGTGGAACCCGCTGATCGCCCCGCAGGCGATCGTCACGAACAGGAACGGCAGGAAACTTGGCACCTTCGCCCCTTCGACGGCCGGTGCGGGCGTGAAGTTCACCGCATCCGCGACGATCTCCGGGCGCGACGCCGCGAGGCCCACGCCCAGCAGCCCCATCGCGATCAGCAGTTGCCACGAGTTGATGAAGTCCCGCGGCTGGAGGAGCGTCTGCACCGGCAGCACGCTGGCGATGAAGACGTAGACGAGGAGCAAGAGCGTCCAGAACGCGACGGGCGAGATGACGGCCGTGAGCGCGGCGGGCAGGAGCGCGATGCCCTCGGGGTTGTCGGGCGTCGCCCACGGGATGGACGCCGACCACGCGATCGTCCCGTACATGAGGCCGACGGCGATGAGCGTGCCGAGGATGAGGTTGCCGCCGCGCCGCACCCACACCCCCAGGCCGACCGCGATCGGGATCTGCAGCCACACCGGCGCGACGCTCGACGGGTACAACTTGAAGACCGTCGCGATCACCAGCCCGAAGACCGCCAGCACGATCCATAGCCCGACCACGACGACCAGCAGGAAGAGCAGCCGCACCCGCGCGTTCACCACCGTGCCCGCGAGGTCCGCGATCGTGCGCCCGCGGTTGCGCATGGAGACGATCAGCGAGCCGAAGTCGTGGACGGCCCCCATCACGATCGACCCCACGAGCACCCAGACCAGCGCGGGCACCCACCCCCACACCACGGCGATCGCCGGCCCCACGATCGGCCCCGTGCCCGCGATGCTCGTGAAGTGGTGCCCGAAGACCAGGTCCCGGTGGCTGGGGACGAAGTCGATGCCGTCGTTGACCTCGACCGAGGGCGCGGTGCGTTCCGGCTCGACCCGGAAGATGCGGCGGGCGAGGTACCGGCCGTAGGTGTGGTAGGCCACGAGGTAGAGGACGAACGCCCCGGCCGCGATGATGACGGTGGCCATCGGAGACTCCGGGGTCCGCCGCCGGGTTCCCCCGGCCGCCGCCGCCCACGAGCCATCATACTTGCTGGATAGGGCTTTGCGCGGGCACGCCCTGCGGTTAGACTCAAGGGATTCCGCCCGGAACCGGTCCGCCCCACTCACCCCCCACTCACCCATGCCGCCACATCTGCTGAATCGTGCGGGGCCGAGGAGCGTGGCGCTCGAGACGACGCTGCTTGCGCACGGCGTGCCGCGCGGCGAAGGGCCGGGACTGGCCGAACGGCTCGCCGACATCGTTCGCGAGCAGGGCGCGGAGCCGGCGTTCGTCGGCGTCTACGCGGGCGTGCCGACGGTCTGCCTCACCGACGCAGAACTGGCCGAGATTCTCGCCGCCGACGACGTGCCGAAACTCAACACCGCCAACCTCGGCCTCGCCCTGCACCGCGGCACGCACGGCGCGACCACCGTCAGCACGACGCTCGAACTCGCGGCCGCCGCGGGCGTGCGCGTCTTCGCCACCGGCGGCATCGGCGGCGTCCACCACGGGTACCACATGCTGCCCGACATCTCGTCGGACCTGCAAGCGCTCGCTCGCCACCCGGTCGCCGTCGTCGCGAGCGGCGTGAAGTCCATTCTGGACGTGCCCGCCACGCGCGAAGTCGTTGAAACGCTCGGCGTGCCCGTGGTCGGCTACGGCACGGACCGCTTCCCCGCGTTCTACATGCGCGACGGCGGCGCGAGCGTGGACGGCCGGTTCGACTCGGAGGATGACCTCGCCGCGTATCTTGCCTCCGAGTTGCCCCGACGGGCGTGCGCCGTGCTCGTGTGCAATCCCGTGCCGAGCGAACTGGAGATCGCGCGTACCGACTGGACCCGCTGGATGGCCGCCGCCCAGAAGCGGGCAGCGGGCGCGGGCGGCCGATCGCTGACCCCCGTGATGCTCGAAGCCCTGCACGAGGTCTCCGGCGGGGCGACACTCCGGACAAACCTTGGGCTGGTGGAGTCGAATGCCCGGCTCGCGGGCGCCCTCGCCGCTCGCATCGCTCTGCCGGGCAAGGCATTGGGAACCTGGGCAACCTCGGTTTGACCGAATCTTGTCCGGATTCGAACCGCGCAAAATTTGTCCGGTTTGCGGCGATCGCTACCATGCGGGACGCTCAAACGCCAGCCCTCGGATCGGAGTGCTTCCGCTCCGCCCGACCGGCCTGATGCAGTCTTCGTACCGGGTCGTTGGGGGAGATCGAGAGACCCGCCGACCCCGATCGCACGAATGCCCGCGGCCGCGCCGAGCGTCGGCGCTCGCGGGCGGACCCGAACGGCACACACCTCGAAGGAGCCAGAAGTCATGACCACGGCGAAGCGGATCGCCACCGTCGTCGCGGCCTGCGGGATCGCGGGCGCAGCGTGCGCGCAGGACAGCGTTTCCAAACACAAGGCCCTCCCCGGCGACGCGCCCGGTGCATGGGAGACCGCCGAGACCTGCAACAACTTCGTCGTCGATCTCGTGGACCTCACCGGCTCGTGGGGCACGATGTTCAAGGCCGGCCCGCTGCTCAAGTCCCACAAGGCCCAGGCCAACTTCTTCAACAACCTGCTCAGTGCGCAGGCAGTCAGCCGCGACCTCCGTTCGGTCTCCGGCTTCCCCGCCTCGTCGTATGCGGTGTGGTCGCAGCCGGGCCAGGGCGTGCACGGCCAGAACAACGATGCGCCCGGCAGCGTCAGCCCCAGCGGCGACAACTTCCAGTTCGCCGCTGCGTTCGCCGAGTTCGGCGGCAGTTATAACGGCATTTCGTCGGCCGTGGTGAACTACAAGGGCGACGACCCCACACGGCTGTACGTCAAGGCCGTCCACGCCGCGTCCAATGGCTCCTTCGACGGCGCGAACCTCTCCCAGTTCGGCTTCGGCGGCATCGACGCCCACGGCAACGTCGCCTTCCGTGGCGACGGCGCGGGCACCTCCGGCGCGACCCGACTCACCGGCAACAACCTCTTCCGCGTTTCCACGCTCGCCCGTACCTGCGGCGTGCTCAACGTCATCGACAGCAACGGCGGGTCCGACGCGGGGACCACCGCCCACCTCCTGGTCAACGTCGGCGACACCTACAGCACGCCCGGCGTCATCCCGCAGAGCGTCGCCGGGAGGCCGCTGCTGATCGGCACGAACTTCCTCCAGCAGTACGTCTATGAGTCCGCCGCCGGCGTGCTTTCCTTCACGTCGTCGCACCTCCAGGGCGCGCCGGACCACCGCGGCACGGTCGGCTTCACCAAGCGGCCGTGGTTCAACATCGCGGGTTCGGCCGGCACCGTCGGCTTCCTCGTCCAGAGCGCGGCCACCCGCACCGAGTCGCTTTCGATCCACAACGTGGACGCCAACGGCAATCCGCTCCTCCCCGGCGTCGTTCTCCTGAACCCCGCCTCGTTGAGCGGCGGCGGCTCGATCACCGACAACGACGACGGCTTCACCATCACCTCCGCGGGCGAGTGGCTGTGGGGCAACACGCAGAGCCAGGTCCCGTTCCGTGGAGGCACCGGACAGGTCGCCCTCGCCGTCACGGGCCAGGGACACCGCCTCGTCGCCGCCCAGGCCTTCGACAACGTCACCGGCGGCTCGGCCGACACGCCCACCAACGCCATCATCGTCGCCCGCCACGACCCGTCCACCGGCGCGACGCAGTGGACGCTCGCAGCCTACTTCGACGCCATCGCCGCTAAGGGCAAGGTCATCAAGGACGGCTCGGGGGGCACGGCGGTCGGCCGACTCGCCGGCCTCTACGAGGTCACCGGCGGCGCGCCCCTGGGACCGTCCATCTCCTCGCCCGCCTTCGACTGCGCCGGCAACATCTACTTCATCGCCGCAGCCGAACTCTACGGATCGTCCGGCTCCGACTTCGACGTCTGCCTCGTCCGCGCCGTCTACGACCCCGCTTCCTTCAAGTACGAACTCGAACTCGTGATGACCACGGGCGACATCTTCGTCGGCGCGAACTCGGCGACGCCCTACATGATCACCTTCCTCTCCATCGCAGACAGCAACTCCATCGACTCCTCCACCATCTACTCCAGCAACGTCATGGAGGACTGCTGGGGCGCGATCTCCCCCGGCGACCTCGACGGCACGACCGACCCCCGCGCCCTCGGCGGGCTGATCGTCAACGCCCGCGTCACCTACGACAGCAACGGCGACGGAAACTTCGATAACGCCACCGACGAGAACTACCGCGTCGCCTTCTTCATCGGCGCGGGCGCGGTCGTCGAGGACGACTGCTACGCCGACTGCAACGGCGACACCGTCATCAACTCGCTCGACTTCCTCTGCTTCCTCAATCTCTACGTCGCGCAGGATCCGAAGGCCGACTGCAACGGCGACACGGTCGTCAACTCGCTCGACTTCCTCTGCTTCCTGAACGCCTACAACGCGGGCTGCCCGTAACCGAGGCGCCTCCGATCGACTGAACACGAGCCCCCGTCGAGAGGCGGGGGTTCGTCTTTGCTGAAGTGCCCGTAGAATCGCGTGCCCCACCGCTCGGGTCGGGGGTTCGGAGCGTCACGATGCGGAGAGTCATCGCGTTTCTGATGATCGCCTGCGTGCTGCCCCTCTGCGCACGTGCGCAGTGGGATCCGAACAACGGCCAGTGGCGAAAGTCCGACCCGACGCACGTGCGCGTCATGACGTGGAACGTCCGCGACGGCATCTGCTCGACTTCCGACCGCAAGAAGGAGCAGCACGGGAACTGGCACGCCCTGGTCTGCATCGTTGCGTCGCTCCGCCCGGACGTGCTCATCCTCCAGGAGACGGGCGACAACAGCGGCAACGGCACCGGCTCGGGGGCGGATTCCGTGGCCGACCTCACCGCCACGCTCGATCTCTTCATGAACGGCGGCGCGGACCCGTTCGTCGGCGGGCAGGTCACCTCCTACGTTCGCAAGTACGCCCCCGACTACGACCTCCCCCACGTCTTCGTCAGCACGATCACCGACGGTTTCAACCGGAACGTCATCCTCAGCCGGTTCCCGTTCGCGGACCTGAACGGCGACGGCAAGTCCGTCTACTCCGACATCGCGTTCAAGCAGGCCGACGGCTGCTCCAACGCAGGCACCGGCGGCATACGCGGGTTCCAGCACGCCGAGATCGACCTTCCCGACGACATCTACGCGGGCGACCTCGTCATCGGCAACTCCCACCTCAAGTCCGGCGGCACGCAGAGCGACATCAGCGACCGCGCCATCGCCGCGGACAAGGCCGCGTATTACATCTACCATTGGTACGCCGGCGCCGGGACCGGCACGCCCGACCCGAACAACAAGATCTCCGACAACCCGCCCGCCACCAGCGTCCTCTCCCCGAGCACGCCGGTCATCTGGGGCGGCGACTGGAACGAGGACGAGGTCAAGAACGGCGCCTACCGAGGCCCCGCCGACCGCATGGTGCAGGGCTGCACCGCCGGAGGCTTCGACGGCACCGACCGCGACACCACCGACGCCACCTACGACGACGCGGCGGAGTTCTTCGGCGGGAACAAGAGCACCTTCTCCACCAGCAAACTCGACTACATCGCCTGGTGGGACAGCGTGGCGTCGCCGGCGCGCATGGTCATCTTCAACTCGACTCCGATCCCGAGCGGCAAGTACCCGCCCGAACTGCTCAACTACCCCAACCCCGTCCTCGCCAGCGGCGCGGCCTCCGACCACCGGCCGGTTATCGTCGATTTCATCCTCCCCCTCGCCGCGGCCGACGAACCCGGCGAGTTCGCGCTCCTTTCGCCGGAGGACGCCGCGACCAACGAGCCGCTCCGCCCGACCTTCACCTGGTCCGACTCCTCCGGCGCGACGAGTTTCTCGCTCACTATCGCGGAGGATGCCGGTCTCGGTGACGTGATCTTCACGGCGTCCGGCATCGGCAGCACAACTTATCTTCTCCCCGCGGGCGTGCTCGACTATTTGACGCAGTACCACTGGGGCGTCACCGCCCACAATATCGCGGGCGACACCGACTCGACACCGTTCTCGCGCTCGTTCACCACCGAGCCGGTCCCGCCTCCCGGCGCGTTCCTGCTCCAGTTCCCCGGCAACGGCGCGACGGACATCTCTCGCCTCGCCTTCCTCAGTTGGAACACCTCGACGAACGCCGAGACCTACACCGTCCGCGTCGCCACCGACCCCGCCATGACGGACCTGGTCGTGAACGTATCCGAACTCACCGAGACGACCTACCCGCTGCAGCCCGGCCAACTCCAGCCCTGCACGACCTACTACTGGGGCGTCACCGCCGTCAACGGCTCGGGCGAGCGCGACTCCACGCCCTACCCATCAATGTTCGAGACCCACGGCGTCGCCGACATGAACGGCGACGGCAAGTACGACACGCTCGACTTCCTCGTCTTCCTGAACTACTTCGCCGGCGGCCACCCTGAGGCCGACCTCAACCTCGACGGCAAGGTGGACACCCTCGACTTCCTCTTCTTCCTGAACAACTGGACCGCCGGCTGCTGAGCACGCTCACTCCTCGCCGCGCCGCCTGCGCAGCAGCACGATCAGCGCCGGCCCGCCGATGATGGCGGTCAGCACGCCGAGGGGCATCCGCCCGCCGCCGAGGTCGATGAGCGCGATCGCCGCGTCTCCCGCGACGATCATCGCCGCCCCCGCGAGCGCGGAGCCGATCACCACCACGCGGTGCCCCGGCCCCGCCGCCAGGCGCACCACGTGCGGGCAGACCAGCCCGACGAACCCGATCGGCCCCGCCAGGTACACCGACGCCGCCGACAGCACGCCCGACGCGACGAACAGCCCAATCCGCAGCGCCTTCAGCGGCACGCCCAGCGATCGCGCCTCGTCGTCGCTCGCGCTCGCGGCGTCCATCGCCGGCCCGCCCCACGCGCCGAGCGCGACCGCCGCCAGCGCGAGCGCGCCGGTCACGATGACCGACGCGCGGCTCACGTCGTCGCTGATCGCGCCGACGAGCCACCGCCCCGTCGCCTGCCCGCGGTCCGGCAGCAGGTACTGCAGGAACATCGTGCCCCCGGCGCACATCACGCCGACGATCACGCCGATGAGAATGAGCGAGACCGGCTCGATGACCCCGCGACGCTGCCCGAGCGCATACACGACCGCCAGCGCAAGCAGCGCCCCCGCGAGCGCTGTCGGTGCCTGCGCCAGGCTCTGGTGTGCGACGCCGTGCCCGGCAACGAACCCCGCGTACACCGCCACCATCGCCCCAAGCCCCGCCCCCGACGCCAGCCCGAGCAGGTCGGGCGAGGCGAGCGGGTTGCGCAGCAGCGACTGGAGCAGCACTCCCGCCACCGCCAGCGACGCCCCCACCACCGCCCCGCACGCCGCACGGTCCAGTCGGAGCGACCAGACGGCCGACGAGTCCGGCCACACCAGCCCCGCCGACCCGGAGCCGAGGCGAAACGCCACCGCCGCGAGCGCGAGCAGCGCGAGCACGATCAGCGTGGCCCATTGACGCGGTCGCATGACTGGTGGAGCCTATCGACCCGCGGGCGAGGGCGGGGTCTATCATGCCGACCTCGCGCCGGAACGCCCCCGGCAGACCCACACCGATCGGAGATGCGCGTGTCCAACACCTTCACCTGCCGACTCGTCACGCCGACGCAGAAACTCGTCGACGAGGCCGTGACCTACGCCTCCGTCCCTGCCTGGGACGGCCTCTTCGGCGTCCTCCCCCGGCGCGCCCCGCTGATGGCCCGGCTCGGCCTGGGCGAACTCTCGCTCACCTTCCCGCAGTCCGGGTCCGCCGCGGGCGGAAGCCGGTCCTACCTCGTCGACGGCGGGTTCGTGCAGATGGCGGGCGACACGCTGACGGTGCTGGCCGACCGCGCCATCCCGACGGAGACGCTCACCGAAGCCGAGGCCCAGGCCGAACTGGCCGAGGCCGAAGCGAGGACCGTCCCCGCCGACGCCCCCGACCGCGAGGCGCAGGTGCAGCGCCTCCGCGCCGACAAGGCCCGTGCCCGTCTCAAACTGCGCCTGGCGCAGGCGGCACGCGGCCGCGGCATCTAAGCCCGGCGGCGTCGTGACGCGATGAGGGCAACCCAAGCGAACGGCGCGATGACACCCGGCGCGGGGATCGGTCGAACCCGGAACTGGCTCTCGATGCAGGCGTTGCAGGTGCCGTGCGACCACGGGAAGTAGCCGAACGTCGTGTTCCCTCCCGCCTGCTCCGAGAACGACTCCCAGTGCAGGATGTACGACCCCGGGTTGAGGACCCCGCTGAACGGGATCGTCTCGCTCCAGTTTCCCACGCCCATGATCGAGTGCCGGAACTCGTTGACGAGGTACGTTCCGCCCGACACGTCGAACAGCGACTGCTCCGCCCAGACCTGGCTGAACGACCCGTTGGCGTCCGACACCCCGCCCCAGCCCAGGTCCCACTCCCAGATCATCGGCGTCGAGACCGTGAAGTGGATGGTCGAACGCGCGAGCGCATCCGCGTTCTCCCACGTGTTGGGGCCGATGTTCGAGGCGTACACGGCGGCCGACGTGCAGGCCGTGAGATCGACCTGATGGAAGGTGCCGAAGATGCCCGGGCTGGACGGGCTGTAGGCCGCGCCGTCCTTCGCCCACGCGTTCCCATCGAAGCCGTTGTGCGAGAGCCATCGATCCTCGTAGAGCAGCACGTCGTTGCCGGAGAAGTCCGTCTGTAGCCCGTTGTTGTTCGTCGAGTTCACCTCCATCACCACCTGGGCGCGGTGCTCCGCGTAGGTCAGTGTGGCCTGCCCGTGCGCGGCCCCGGCGACGAGGGCGAGGGCGGCGAGGGCGGCTGGGCGTCCGGCGATGGTGAGCGGCTGCATGGTCGTTGGTCCTCCGAGTGATGGTTGCGATGGGCGGCCGATCCGCCCGCGAGGGACTTGGCGCGGGGTGGCCGGATCTATCACCCCCGCGCACGACTCAGCCGCTCTGCTGTTCTGCTGCTCTGCTGTTCTGCTGCTTTGCCGCTCCCCTCCTCCACCCCCGGCCCCTCGCGCGCACGAAAAGGCCGGGGGCCGCCCCCCGGCTCGGAGAACCCCGGATTGTGTGATCGTCAGGCGGCCAGCGCGAGGCCCTGCTGCCCGCTCTGCTGCCCGCCCTGGGCGGCGAAGGGGACGACGAACTGCTCGCACGGCTCACCGGCCGCGTCGCCGCGGTAGGGGGTGATGATGTAGGTGGCCTGGGCGGTGCCGGCGGGGATGGTCTCGTCGGTGAAGGCCTTGAGTCCGGTGGTGCCGAGGAGCCGGAAGCCCTGCTCGTCGTCGAGGCGGCGTTCGATCTTGAAGTACGCGCCGCTGCTGTTTGCGGCGTTGTCGGCCTTCCAGCGGATCTCGACGTAGCCGCGGT
>DAOMNQ010000091.1:0-2697 GCA_035443945.1 Phycisphaerales bacterium
CCCCTTCACCGCTCGGAGGTCGTACCGATCCGCCCACCCACCCCACCCGCTTTCCCCGGCCGTCAGGGCGCGAAGGTCCTGATCCTTCAGCCAGACCTCGTCGATCCACGAGTGGTGGGACACCATCTGGCCCGGCGCCCACGCGGCGCGCGCCGCCAGTTGCTGCGCCTCCACATGGTCCGCCGAGGCCCACTGCACGAACGCCTCGGCGATCCGCAGCGCGGCCGGACGCGTGAACGCTTCCGACACCGCGAACGACGTGCCGCTGATGATCCCCGCGCTCGCCGCCCACAGCCCGAGCAGCAACAGCAGCCACAACGCCGCCATCGCCCCCGCCCAGCGACCCGCCCAGCGTCCGAGCGCGGGGTACTCCTGCAGCGCGGCCACCCCCGAGCACTCCGGGCACCGCACGATCAGCATCCCGTAGTGCGGCTCGCGCACGATCGTCTGCCCGTGCAGGTTGAACCCGCACGCCGCGCACAATCGATCGCCCGTCAGCATCGCGACGCGCTGCGCCTCGGCGGCGGGGGGGGTGTCCGTCTTCATGCGCTCGCCCTCTGAATGCGCCTCATCCTCGCCCGCCGCCGCCGGATGCGACGCGCCGTCCTCCCCGCGGCTCCCCGTCGGACGGACGTACCGATCGGCGTCGCGCAGACCGCCACCACGAGAGCGCCCGCGACGCCGATCGCCGCGTGGAACGTGGTGAGCATATTCGGCGAGTTTCGCTCCACGGCTCGCCATAGTGTCATCGAGTCATCGAACGCCCACTCCGCAAGCCCCGCGATCACAGGCCCGGCGACGAGCACCAGGCCGACCGCGCCCGCCCACGCCAGCGCCAGAGCGCGCGGCCGCCAGTGCTCCAGCATCGCCACCAGCGCGCTCCCCGCAATGGCCGCCGCGATCACGATCCCCGCCAGCGCGTACGCTCCGCCCGAATCGAACCACACGCCCAGCCCGTGCCTCGCCCGGCGGTCCAGCCCCGTGAGTCCCGCGGCGAGATCGACGGGAAGAATCTGATATCGATCCAATCCCGACGCGACGTACGTGATGCAGACCGCCGCGACCAACACGGTTGACACCACGGCGGCCGCGCGCCACGCCAGTCCCAGCACGCTCCGCACGAGGTGCCGCGCCGCGCGCACGTTTCCGGTCCCCGCGTGTGCCCGGCGCACGCACGCGCGCCTGCAGGACGGGCAAACCACCACGGCGAGGCCGTAGTGCGGCTCCGGTCCCGCGCGCACCCGCGCCAAATCCGTTCCGCACCCGACGCAAATATGGGAGCGTGCCACCGCACCAGCATACGGAAACCTCCCGGCCCGGTTTCGCCGCTGCTCGTAGACTGCCCGCACCCTGACGATCGGAGGCCACCGTGCGGCTGAGATTCCTGGGAGCGGCGGGCGAGGTCACCGGCTCGTGCCAACTCGTCGAGACCGACCGCGCCCGCGTGCTCGTGGACTTCGGCCTGCACCAGGGCGGCCCGGCCGCTGAACGACGCAACCGCCGTTTTCCTCCCATCCGCCCCGCCGACCTGAACTCGGTTGTCCTCACCCACGCCCACATCGACCACTCCGGCCGCCTGCCGCTGCTGCCCCGCCAGGGCTACAGCGGCCCGATCTTCGCCACGCCCGCCACCATCGACCTGTGCGACATCCTCCTGCGTGACTCGGCCGGGGTGCAGGCCATGGACGCCGAACGCTGGACTCGCCGCCACGAACGCCAGGGGAAGCACGCCGAAGCGCCCCTCTACGGCGTCGGCGACGTCGAGGCGGTGATGAAGCTCTTCCGCCCGCTCCCCTACGACACGCCCCGCGAGGTCGCCGACGGCGTCACCATCCGTTTGACCGACGCGGGCCACATCCTCGGCTCGGCGAGCGTCGAGATGCGCATCCGCGACGGTGGGAGTGAGAAGACCGTCGTCTTCTCGGGCGACATCGGCCCCGCCGGCGCGCCGCTGCTGCGCGACCCGGTTCCGCCCGGCCGCGCCGATGCCCTCATCCTCGAATCGACCTACGGCGACCGCGACCACCGCCCGCTCGACGCGACGCTCGACGAACTCGTCGGCATCGTGCGCGAGGCCCGCACGCCCAAGGGCAAGGTCCTGATCCCCTCCTTCGCCGTCGGTCGCACGCAGCAACTCATCTACTTCTTCGGCACGCTGCGGCGCGAGGGCCGGCTCGACGACCCGCGCGTCTGGGTGGACAGCCCGATGGCCCTCGCCGCAACCGACCTCTACCGCCGGCACCGCGATCTCTTCGACGACGAGTCGTGGAAGATCATCGACGCCGGCGACAGCGTGCTCATGTTCCCCGGTCTTCGCTTCGCCCGGTCCATCGACGAGTCCATCGCGCTCAACCGCATGGGCGACGGCGTCGTCGTCATCTCCGCCAGCGGCATGTGCAGCGGCGGCAGAATCCTCCACCATCTCAAGCACGCACTCTGGAAGCCCGAGACCCACCTCGTGTTCGTCGGGTTCCAGGCGGAGGGCACCACCGGCCGCCGCATCATCGACGGCGCGGAATACGTGAACGTCATGGGCGAGCGGATCAAGGTCAACGCCAAGGTCCACACCCTCGGCGGGTTCAGCGCGCACGCCGGACAGACCGGCCTCGTCCGCTGGGCCGAGGCGGTGGTGGGGGGCCGGTCCGCTGGCGACCGCCGCCCGCGCATCTTCCTCAACCACGGCGAAGACAAGCCCCG
>DAOMNQ010000091.1:2750-10693 GCA_035443945.1 Phycisphaerales bacterium
AACTCCCGGAGTTCGGCGAGATCGCGGAGGTCTGAGGCAACACGTCAAGACGGAACGCGGAGGGCGCGGAGAGGAACGCGGAGATCGCGGAGAGCAAAGCGGAGGGGAACGCAAAGGGCGCGAAGAACGCGAAGGAGGGATCAAGGGGAGGGGGATCGAGGGATCGAGGGGGCGGGGCATGCTGGGGGGCGGGGCTTTTTCAAGCCCCGTCTCAACCGCCGAGAACATCCCCAGCCACCGAAGATCCGTGCCACTCTGCCGCTGAACAGAACGCTTGCTGCGGTTCGCGCAGCGAGGGCCGCGATGGTCGAAGCGGCCGTTGCATTGAGGGCGTACGGGGCCGCCACCGGCCACTGCCCTGCGTTGCCCGCCGCGATCGAGACCGGCCCGGGTCGGCCTGGCCGCGCGGAGGCGGAGCGGGGTGGGGAGAGTGCAACGAGGATGAGAGACAACGTACGGATGGGCCCACGGCGGGCTTTCGCCCGCCGTGGGCCATCCAACTCTCCCCCCCCCCGACTCCGCTGCCTGCCGCCCCCCTCCGGTTGGGTTGGAGGTCCGAGGTGGGCGGCCGCTGACGGATGTGCCGGCGCACGCGCTCAGCCTGTCCCGTGGGCGAGGACCCGGCTCAGGTCGTGCGACGCCTTGAAATGAGCGAGCCGAAGCAGGCCGCTCCGAGCAGCGTGAACGCGCTCGGGGTCGGGATGCAGGGGCCCGCGTCGATGATGTTGGAGTCGAGCGTGGTGGAGCCGTTGAGCGCGAAGGCGCGGCCGTGGATGATGCTCGCGTCCGTGTTGAGCGTGATGCTGGTGTGCGCGATGATGGTGCCCATGAAGTCGGTGCCGGTGCCCAGCGTCGTGGAACTGCCGACCTGCCACCAGGCGTCGCACCCGGTCGCGTCGTTGATGCCGACGACGGATGAGTTGCTCCCGGTGATGAGCGTGCTGCCGATCTGGAAGACGAACAGGGCGTCCGGATCGCCCTGGGCGTCGAGCGTCAGCGTCCCCGTCAGGAAGGCGGACGACGAGAAGAAGTAGACGCCCGGCGTGAGCGTCAGCCCGCCCAGGTCCGTCCCCGTCAGGTCCATCGTCGGAGCCAGGCTCGCAAGGAAGTTGTAGCCGACGAGAGCGTCGGCCTGCGCCTGCTGCGCGACCGCATCGCCGAGGTGGATCGACCCGTTCACGATGCCGGGCGGGAAGCCCGTGGCGGTGTTGCCCGGCCAGACGCCGAGATCGCCCGTGATGACGGTCGGTCCGGTGTTCGTGACCGTCTGGCCGCCGAGCACGGCGAAACTCTGCGCGGACCCGAGATGGATGTCTCCGGCCGCGTGCGTCGCCAAGCCCGCGCAGGCCACAAGCGCCGCGACGAACTTCGTACCGGCTCCGATCGCTTTCATCGTTCTCATCTCTCGTCTCTCCATTAACGACGTTCGACGCCCCGCTCTCTCGCGCGAGGACGCCCCGAACACAGCCGACACCCGCCCGCTCGCGCGGTGCGTCGCATCGGACATGACATCCTGTCAGAACCGATCGCCCGACGCTATTGGGAAACTTCCCCGATCTTCCCGTCACCGAACCCGGGGGCAGCGGGGCTGGGGGGGGCGACCGGCCGCGTCCTCCGTTCAGGCCGGCCGGCGGTCGTCGATGCTGACCACGGTCCAGGTCACGCCGATCCAGGCGAGGATCGCGGGGTACTGGTTCCAGTTGGGCAGGGACTTGTCGTGCATGGCGTACATCGTGAGCATGAAGGCCGTATAGAGGAGCATCGACGCCGACAGCCCGGCACGCGCCATCACGACGCGCCGCCGGGGTATGAACGCCGCCCCGATGAGCATCGCGGCGACGAAGGCTTCGGTCGAGCCGATGATGATCTGCGAGGCGACGGCGAGGGCATTGATGACCGCCTCGTTCGGCGCGTCTCCAAAGAGCGGGCGCGTCAGGAACCGCCAGACCGGGACGAACTGGTCCGGCACGCGGTCGTGGACGAACGCGGGGATGAAGCAGGCGAACGCGGCAGCCCCCTGGAACGCGCCCATGGTGAAGAGCATCACGCCCGCAACGCCCGGCATCGTCGGCATGGGGACCTCCCGCGGGAACATACTGGCGGAACCGGCGCATGGCAAGAGGCCGACGGAGGGAGGCATCAGGCATCAGGCACCAGCGAGGGCGGTGCCCTCATGTCCACCGTCCACTGTCCATTGCCCACTGTTCGCAGCGGCGGCCGGCCGCCTATCCCCTCGCCCTCGCTCTCGCGCTCGCCCCGCCGCCGCCGATCACGCCGAGGTCCACCAGCACGGCGGCGACCACGAGCAGCAGGTAGATGCCGCTGACCGAGCCGTTGCTGTGGATGGAGAAGGCGTAGGCGAGCGTGGTGTACGGGGCGAAGAGGAAGCCGAGCAGGGGCCAGAGGACGGTCTGGTAGGCCTGCCCGATGTAGTCGCTGAAGATCACCAAGAGGATGATCGCCAGGCGAGGAAAAAAGAACGCGATGGCGGCGACCAGACACGGCATGGCAGGAGCATACTCGGAAATCGTTCGTCTCGGTTTCGCCAACCCACACTTCCGCGCGAAAGCGAAGCCCGGCGCGGGACCGGGCTTCGCGGCAGTGGCGGGCTGTTGGCGATGGGCTACCGATCGCCGCCTCGGAGTGCCTCGATGTACCGCACGACGTCGAGGGCATCGACCCGGCCGTCCCGGTTCAGGTCGGCAGAGGACTCGCCCGCGGCGTGGGCGCGGAGGAACTCCGGCAGTCCCTGGACGGTGGGCGTGAAGGGAAGTCCGTCCTCGCCGCCCCGTTCGCCGATCGGCAGGTCGAAGTATTCGAGCGCGTTGAGGTTGTCCGGCTCGGTGTCGTCGTCGGGGTCCGTCGGGTCTGGCGCGGCGAGTCCGAGTTCTGCACACGAACGGGTGATGTCGAGCATGAACCCGTCGAAGGAGATCACATCGCAAGGCATCGCGGGCCGTCCTGTGGCAAAGGGCTGCTTGGAGTCGGGCGACGTGGAGAACAGTATCCGGTCCTTGCCGGGGATGAAGCGGAGCGGCGCGGGAGGGTCATCCGGGTCGGGTTCGCCGAGACGGTCGGGACGAGCCGCGATGTCGAGGTTGACGACGAGCGCGTCGATGTCGAGAAGGTCGTCCTTGTCATACTCGAACTCGGCGTGCAGGTCGAGGAAGTCGTACACGCGCTTCCCGGCGGGTTGGGTCGGGTCGTAGACCTCGATCACCGCGCTGCGGGCGCGGGACCAGAAGACGAGGACGGTCGGCTCGCCGTCCTTGCCGAGCACGTCGGGCGGCTGGAACGCGAAGGCGTTGAGGTCGTCGGTCGAGGCCTTGGCCTCGTCGAGTGCGAAGGAGCGCTCCCCATCGACGAGTTGCCGGTTTGTGCCGGCGTTGCCGGCGAACAGGTCGGTCGCGGCACGGCGCGCAGGCCGCCCCGGGCGTGCCATCTGCTCGGTGCTCACCTCGCTGCCCTCGACGCCTGCCGACGCCGGATCGACGGAGAAGAAGAGCTCGCCGGGGAGATTGGTGCCGAAGAGTGGCAGCAGGTCGTTGTCGAATGAGAGGGCATTGACGTCGTCGTTGCGGAGCATGGGGTTGGGCGGTGTCCAGGCGAACTTGTGCTTGCCGAGGCCGCCCTCCCACGCCTTGGAGTGTGGCGCCTTGTCAGCGCGGACGTCGGTGCCCGCCATGCCCTTCGAGCCGTCGCTGACGGAGAACCACGCGGACCTCTCCGCGTTGCCGTGGTCGCTCGCCCAGAAGAGGAGCTGGACGCGCTCGCCCTTCTTCAGGTCGGCGACCTGTCGGGCGAGCCAGCCGTCCTTGTCGGTCAGCGCGTGCTTGAGGTTTGCGACGGTGGCGGCGTGGGCCTTCTTGTCGCCCTCAGGCCACGAGAACGCCTTGCGGAGGCCGGTCGGAGGCGTGCCGTTGCCGTGGAGGATCAGCACGGCGGGCATGGGCTTCATCAGGTAGACCTTGGCGAGTTGGTCCATGAGTTCGGTGACGGACTTGCCGTCGCGGTTGTTGGGGTCGGGATCGCCGACGAAGAGGACGATGAGCGGTCGCACCGCGCCGCCGAACCGCTCGACGCCCGCGCGGTCATCCTGCGAACTCGTGTACTGGGTGAGTTCGTATTGCATGAACTTTTTGAGGTGCGCCTCGTTGGCGACCTCGCGGTCGTTCCACTTGTTCGTCCTGCCGGACTCGAGCGATCCGATCCACGCGCGAGTGAAGAACGAGCCGCCGCCCTTGGGGTCCGTCTTGAACTCGTCGAGGGGGCGGTAGTAGGCGGGTTGGTAGTACCTCGACGCGCTCACCGCGCCGAACCGCGGCAGTTTCGCACGCTCCATCTCGGTCAGAAACCCGCCGCCGAAGCACTGGTTGAACGCCGCGAGGACCGTCAGCACGCCGCCCTTCTCGACCACCATCGCGTCCGCCTGCTTCAGCCAGGAGGCGAGGTTCTTGTCGCTGACCATCGGTCCTTCGATGGTCACCAGGTTCGATCGCCAGGTATCCGGCTTCTCGGCGTACTTGGGCAGGTCGTCCGCCAGCGTGCAGGCGGCACTGCCGGCGATGCACAGCGAGGCCGCGAGCAGCATCGTCGTCACTCGTTTCATGGTCGTTCTCCTACGGTTCTCGTGCCGGAATGGGTGGCGCACGCCGCGCCCCCGTGCATGAACGCAGCATGGGCCGGCCGCTCACGCGATCCTGCCGGATATCCTCCAAGCCTGCCCCCCGGCCTTACGGAGATTCCGATGCGAACCTCTCTTTCCGGCGTTCTTTCATGCGTTCTCGCCGTTGCGCTCGTGCTGATCGGCGGGTGCGCCACCAAGTCCCGGCAGGTCGGGGCCGTCCCTGCCGTTGCCGGCGCGACGAGCGACGCCGGCTTCCGGGCGCCCGGTCCGGACGGTTCGACGATCTTCAGCCCGCTCGACCTGCCGGCGGCGAACGCGGTGCGGCTTGGGTCCGGCGCGCCCGGCCCGGCGTACTGGCAGCAGCGTGCCGACTACCGCATCGACGCGACGCTGCACGAGGACGAGCAGGCCGTTTCGGCGACGGGCACGATCACCTACCACAACAACTCACCCGACACGCTCGGATTCATCTGGCTGCACCTCGAACAGAACCTCTTCCGGGCCGACAGCCTCGGCTCGCTGTCGAAGGAGCCTGGCTCCCGCTTCGGCTATCGCGAGGGGTTCGAGGGCGGCTACGAGATAGGCCAGGTGACCGTGAACGGCACGCCGGTCGAACTGCACGTGCACGACACGCTCGGTCGCATTGATCTGCCCAGCCCGATCGCGCCGGGCGAGTCGATCACGATCGACCTGTCGTGGCGATTCAACGTGCCGCCCTTCGGCGTGGACCGGCTGGCTGTGGATGAAGTGGAGCAAGGCGCGATCTTCCAGATCGCGCAGTGGTTCCCGGCGGTCGCCGTCTACGACGACGTGCACGGCTGGAACACGCTGCCCTACCTCGGTCAGGGCGAGTTCTACACGAACTTCGGCGATTACGAGGTGAGCATCACCGCGCCGCGCTCGCACGTCGTGGTGGCGACGGGCGTGCTGACGAACGCTGCGGACGTGCTCACGACGGACGCCCGCGAACGCCTCGACAGGGCGGTGCGCAGTGACGAGACGGTCGTCATCCGCTCGGCGGCTGAAGTGGGCAGCCCGTCCGCCTGGCCGCCGGGGGATGGGCCGCTGACGTGGCGTTTCTCGGCGAGCAACGTCCGCACCTTCGCGTGGGCGTCGAGCGCGGCGTTCGTGTGGGATGCGGCTGGCCTGGACGTGCGCGGCTCGGCGCAAGCGCCGAATGGGCGGGTGCTCGTGCAGAGCGCGTATCCGAAGGAGGCCCTGCCCCTCTGGGGCGAGGCCACGCAGATGGCCCGGCACTCGATCGACTTCAACTCGCGCCAGTGGCACCCCTACCCGTACCCCACGGCCATCAACGTCAACGGGCGCGTCGGCGGGATGGAATATCCGATGATCGTCTTCTGCGCCGAGCGGCGCAACGAGCGCGGTCTCTACGGCGTGACCGACCACGAGTTCGGGCACACCTGGTTCCCCATGCTCGTGAATACCGACGAACGCCGCTACGCGTGGATGGACGAGGGCTTCAACTCGTTCATGAATGTCTATACGATCCGGGATCGCTACGGCGAGCAGGCCCGCGATCGGCGCAGCGACGTGGACGCCTTCACCGCCCAGATGACGCGCGGCCAGCAGCAGCCGATCGCGCGGACGTACGCCGACCATGTGTGGCGGGGGCGGCTGGGGTTCCTGATGTACGGCAAGCCCGCGGGCGCGCTGGTGCTGCTGCGCGAGGAGGTGCTGGGCGAGGAGCGCTTCGACGCGGCGTTCCGGGCGTACATCGACCGCTGGGCGTTCAAGCACCCCCAGCCTGCGGACTTCTTCCGCACGATGGAGGATGTGGGGGGAGCCGACCTCGCGTGGTTCTGGCGGGGGTGGTTCCTCTCGACGGCGACGCTCGACCAGGCGGTCACGGGGGTGGAGCACAGCGACGACGGCTCGTGGGTGCGCGTCCACCTCGCCAGCCGGCGCGACATGGTCATGCCGGTGCGGATGCGGGTGTCGTACGACGACGGCACAGTAGAGGAGCGGCGGCTCCCGGCGGAAGTCTGGGCAACGACGAGCCTCTGGACGGACGGCTGGAACCCCGGCGGCCGGCGCGTGCTCGAGGTCGTGGTCGATCCGGGCAATGCGCTGCCGGATACGGATCGGTCAAACAACCGCTGGATCACCGGCAGGCCACGCTAACCGGTCGGACTGGCTCCCGACTGCGCCTCGCGTCCTCCTCAGCGTGCCTCTCCGTGTTGTTCGCTGCGCGATGCCCGGAAACCGACTTTCCTGCGGCCGTATGAACTCCGAGTGAATCGCAAGCGTGCGCGCCCCGGTTCGAATTGGGCGGTTTCCCCTACTTCACCTGATCGTTGGATCGTCCCTGAGAGTAGCTCGCTGCCCGAAGGCTCCCGGAAGCGCAGGACTGGCCACACGTGAGGCGACCGGGAGACGGATCGGGAGCACGCCACGGACCCTTTTGGCAGTTTCGGCTATAGGCCGACTGTAAGATCTACGGCCCGAGCCAAGACTCGTGGGCAACCGGAGGGAGTACTCTGCTGGGGGAGTCCGGAACCATCGCGAGGAGTCTGTCATGCATCGTACACGATCCGCCATTCGAATCCGCAGTACGGTCGCCCTGGGCATCACATCGTTGGCCTCGCTCACGTTGACCGGACCCGCGGCCGCCCAGTCCGGATGGCAATGGGAAGTGATCAATCTGCACCCTGCGGGTGCGACTAGTTCCCGGGTCAGCGCCGTCCACGAGGGCCAGCAGGTGGGGAGTGCGATTGTCGGCGGCGTTGACCATGCCGGTCTATGGACGGGCAGCGCCGCCTCGTGGGTCGACCTACACCCTTCGGGAGCAACGGAGTCCAGGGGACACGGTGTCCACGGCGGTCAGCAGGTGGGGGTGGCCGTGATGAACGGCGTGCCCCGCGCCAGTCTGTGGGCGGGCAGCGCCGGCTCGCGGGTTGATCTGCACCCGGGTCCAGCGACGCAGTCCATCGCCGTCGCCGTCCACGATGGTCAGCAGGTCGGGCTCGCCTTGATCGGAAACCGACGTGCGGGGCTGTGGACAGGCAGCGCCGGCTCGTGGGTTGACCTGCACCCTGCCGGCGGAACGGAGTCCGAGGCCTACGCCGTCCACGATGGCCAGCAGGTGGGGTTTGCGAGCGTCGGCGGTTTCCGTCGCGCCTCTTTGTGGACAGGCAACGCCGGCTCGTGGGTGGACCTGCACCCGGCCGGGGCAACGGATTCCTGGGGACTCGGTGTCCACGGCGGTCAGCAGGTGGGGTCTGCGAGAGTCGGCGATGTCGATCGCGCCTCTTTGTGGACAGGCAACGCCGGCTCGTGGGTGGACCTGCACCCGGCC
>DAOMNQ010000092.1:0-10685 GCA_035443945.1 Phycisphaerales bacterium
GCCCTTCTGCTGTAACTTCGCCTTCTCGCGCATGCGGCGCAGGGCGGGCGTTTCTTTCAGGGTCGCGTCGCGCGAGCGGGTGTCTCGCTCCATGCCGCCTCGGCGGCCGAACCCCTCACGCGGCTTGAGACCCTTGGGCGTGCGCACCGGCTTGTCATCGGCACGGGCGGCTGGAGCGCCCTGCTCCGGTTCCGGGCGCGGCTTGGTCTGCTTCACGCTCAGCGAGATGCGCCGCGTCTCCGGGTCAATCTTCAGCACCCGCGCCGTCACGATCTCGTCCTGCTTCAACGCGTCCTCGACGCGGGCGATCCGGCGCCAGTCGATCTCCGAGATGTGAACAAGGCCCTCCACGCCCGGAGCGACCTCGACGAACGCCCCGAACTCCAGGATCTTCGTCACCCGACCCGTCACGTCCGCCCCCTCGCTGATGTCGTTGGCGGCCAGCGCGAACGGGTCGTCCGTGAGTTGCTTGATGCCGAGCGAGATGCGCTTCGCCTCCCAGTCCAGTTTCAGCACCTGGGCACGGACCCGATCGCCTTCCTTGACATGCCGCTGGACGGCCTTCTCGCTCGGCGTGACTCGCTCGTGCGTCAGGTTCTCGACGTGCACCAGCCCATCCATCCCGCCAATGTCCACGAACGCGCCGAAAGCGGCGATGCGCCGAACGACGCCCTCGACCACGTCCCCTTCCTTGAGCGTCTCGCGCAGCCGTCTCGCCTTCTCCTCGCGCTCCTGCTTCAGCATGTCGCGCCGCGAGAGCACGATGTTGCCCTTGCCCGCGCGATCGACACGCGAGACCCGGCATGTCAGTTTCTCCCCGACGTACACGGAGAGATCCTCGATCCGTTCGAGCGACACCTGGCTCGCCGGCATGAAGGCGCGGTGGCCGGCCACCTCGAGTTCCAGCCCCCCCTTGTTGACGCCGGTAACGCGGGCCTCGACGGTCTGCCCGGCCTCAAGCATCTCCCAGTCGGCCTTCTGTACCGCCCCGGGACGCGAGCACAGATAGATCGACTCCCCGGCCTCGTAGCGGTTCACCACCACCTCGGCCTGCTCGCCCACCTTCGGCAGTTCGTGCTCCGCGTACTGCGACCGCTCCACCACGCCCAGTTCCTTCGGCCCGAACTCAACGAAGATGTCCGTCGGCCCGACCGAAACCACCGTCCCCGTCCGATGTTCGCGCCCGGCCCGCACCACGCGAGGACCCCGGATCGGCGCAGGAGCCGCGCCCTCCAGCGGCTGCTCCGCCGCGTGGTGACGCTCGCGCGCGTGGCGAGCGGGCTTGTCATCGTTCAGCCCCAGGTCACGCATCGCGGCGTCGATCTCGGCGTTCAACTCCGGACTGAGCGTGCCGGGCGACTCCATCGGCGCGGTGGCGGGCTGCTCAGGACGACCGGACACGGGCGGGTTCTCGGGTGCTGGGTGCATGATCGTTCTGCGACTGGTTCTCGGGAGGGTTCGGGCGAGCCACCGCGGCTCGCCCAGCATTGACATTCCTTCGGCGGTTCAGGGGAGGTTCTGGTCTCCGGCCGGTTCGCTAGTCTACCGCGCCCTGCCCCGCGCACCACATTTCCGGCGCGCCCCGATGGCTATCGGGCGGCGGGCGTGCCCATGGTCTCCCGGACGGCCTCGATGATCCGCTCCGCCGTGCGGACGTTCACGAACCCGGCGTTCGCGTCGATCGGCGGCTGGGTGCCCGTCCGCACCGCCTCCAGGAACGAGCGGATCTCCAGCGCCAGCGGCTCGGCGTCGTCGATCTCCAGCGGCTCGATGTTCACCAGTTCCATCCAGTTCAGGCTCGTCAGGTCCATCCCCTGCCGCAACTGCTCGTGGACCTCGCGCATCTGGATCTCGTTGGCGATGCGCCGGATGATCGTCCCCTTCTTCGCCGCGTAGTCGATCTTGATGTACGCGTTCTCGCCCGTGATGCGGGTGACCCGCTCGGTCTTCAACGCGAGGCGGCTCGCCGTCACGTTCGCCACGCACACCCCCTCGGGCCGACGCCACGTCAGGCGCGCGTTGCAGATGTCCTCGTGCTCGGTGATCAGGGAGACCCCCGCGGCCTGGATCTCGTCCGGTTCGTGCCCGCCCAGCAGCATCAGCACCACGTCAAGGTCGTGGATCATCATGTCCATCACGACGCTCACGTCCACCGAACGGAACGTCATCGGACTCACCCGGTGAACCTCGATGAACCGCGGCGACACCCCCCGGCCGTTGTCCGTCGCCTTCGCCATCGCCCGCATCACCGGGTTGAACCGCTCGATGTGCCCCACCATCAGCACCGCGCCCCCGCGCTCGGCCGCCTCCTTCATCGCCAGCGCGGTTTCCGCATCCTGCGCCAACGGTTTCTCGATCAGGCACGCGACTCCCGCTTCCAGGAACGGCCGGGCCGCGTCCTCGTGCGCCGTCGTCGGCACCGCGATCGACACCGCATCGACCCCAGCATCAAGCAGCGCTTCGGGCGTCGGATAGGTCGCGCACCCGAGGCGTTCCGCGATCATCGCCGCCCTCGCCTCATCAACATCGACGACGCCCGCCAGCACGCACCCCGGCTCGTTGGCGTAGATGCGGGCGTGGTGCTGACCCATGCGCCCCACGCCGACCGCGCCGCAACGCAGCGTGCCCTCCCCCCGGCCCCGTCTGCGCCCCTCTTGAAACGCGGTGCTCATGGCAGCCATCTCGTCCCGAGCCGGGCGATCAGCCCCCGACGGCCTCGTTGATCGCGGCGGAGAGTTCCTCGTGGCTCGTCAAGCCGACGAACCGGCGGACAGGCTCGCCCCCCTTGAAGAGGATCACCGTCGGGATCGCGGAGATGCCGTACTTCACCGAGATCTCCCGGTTCGAGTCCGTGTCCACTTTCCCCACCTTCGCCTTGCCCGCGAACTCCTCCGCGACCTGATCGATCGTCGGAGCCAGCATCCGGCACGGCATGCACCACTCCGCCCAGAAGTCCACCAGCACCGGCTCCGATGCCCCCAGCACGGCCTTGTCGAAGTTGGCGTCCGTGAACTCGTGAACGTTCGCACTGGCCATCGAGACTCCTTTCCGACTGCCCGCCGAGGCCCCGCCCCGACAGCACCCATGCTAGACGCACCCGCCCCGGCCCGTCACCCCCCCGCCATCACCCCCCACACCGCCCGCAGGGCTTCCGCGTGCTCGCGAACGTCGTGGACTCGGAACAGTCGCACGCCAGACACGCACTGCTGGACCGCGAGCGCGACAGACCCCGTCAGACGCTCAGAGGGTGTCGTCTCCACGCCGGGCGAGGACAGGCGACCCACGAAACTCTTGCGGCTGACGGCGCACAGAATCGGTCGCCCCAGCGCCTGCAACCGCCCCACGCCCCGCATCAACTCCGCGTTCTGCTCGACCGTCTTCCCAAACCCCAGGCCCGGGTCCAGCACGACAGACTCCGGGTGAATCCCCGCGTCCGTCGCGGCCCGCAGCCCCTCGGCGAGGTACGCCGCGACCTCCCCGGCGACATCGTCATACGCCGGCGCGATCGCATAGCGATCCGAGTACGAGTCCCGATCCGGCGGCACAAGGCGGTGCATGAGAATGACGCCCGCTCCCCGCTCGGCGATGAGCGGGAACATCGCGGGATCCTCGGTCCCCGCGGCGACGTCGTTGACCGCATCCGCGCCGGCGTCCAGCGCGGCGCGCGCGACCGCGCCGTGCGTGGTGTCGACGCTTATGGGCACGTCGCCGAGCGGGCCGCCGGCGGCACGGATGGCTCGTACCGACGGGACGACTCGCTCGATCTGCTCGTCCTGGGAGACGCGCGCCGCGCCGGGCCGCGTGGACTCGCCGCCCAGATCGAGCGCATCCGCACCCTCGCCCACCGCGCGCCGGGCCGCCTCCACCGCCGCGCCCACCGATGGCACGCGGCTCGCCTCGTGGAAACTGTCCGGCGTGAGATTCAGGACGGCGATGATCCGCGGGCGATCCAGCGAGATCGACCTGCCGTTCGCCATTCGCCAGACCCGATGCGGCATCGCACGCAGGTTACGCGGCACGGACCGCGCAGAAAAACGGCCCGCGCTGTCGGGCGCGGGCCGCGTGGATCGGCTGTCGATGCTTCAGAACCTGGGCCGCTGGCCGCCCGCGGGGGGCGCGTCGAAGTCATCCTCGCCGCCGAACGCGTCGCCCAGTTGCTTGAACACGTCCATCACCTTGTTCGGCACGTACACCGTCGCCCGCAGGCCCGCGTCGTGCGTCGTCGCGGCGACGCCGATCGGCGGCAGTTCGCCGTCCACCCGCGGCATGGGGAACCCGCCCATCATCGCCATCACCGAACCGACCGATTCCAGCACCTTCTGCACGCCGATGTAGGCCTCGAACGAGCGGCCCGCCGGCAGGTACTCTGCGACGGCGGCGATGCCCTTCTCCGCCCCCAGCCCGTTGCCGGACTTCGCCGAATCGATCGCCCTCGTCAGCAACTGCGAGTTGCGCGACATCGTCTGCACCACGCCGCCCTCGGTCGCGGCAAGGAACCCGCTCGGACCTCCCGTCGGCCCGAACATCAGCATCATCGCCTGCTGCATCTGCTGGGCCTCCATGGCGTTCGGCGCGTTGAAGTCGATGCTCATCGTCATCGCCCATGCGTCGTACTTGACTCCCGCGGCCTCTCCCGCGCCGTCGCTGTACGACGTCTTGTACATGACCCCGTCCGCCGCCTTGCCGTCCATGTTCGTGAAGGCCTGCTTCATGGTCCCGACCATCCCCGCCGGGTCGCTCGTCTTCGTGTACGCAACCGTGTTGGCCATCAGGCCCCCGGTCAGCAGCGCGGGCGTGTGCCCGAGCACCATGCCCGACCCGTCCATGCTCTCGAGGAACTGGAACGGATTGACGCCGACCAGCCCGATCGCCTCGGGGTCCGCCGCCGCTGCGAGATTCAACATCTCCGTCAGCCCCTTGCGAAGCCCGGGGCTTGAGAAGTCAACGGCGTACGCCAGAATGTACGGCACGTTCGGCAGACGCCCCAGAATCGAGCCCGCGTTCCCCGGCGCGGTAAAGAACGCCGCGGAAGGCGAATCCTCCTCGAACTGCGCCGCGAACTCGAGCCGCATCCCCTCTTCCGCGAAATCAACGCCCATCAGGGCGACGCGACCGTCGCGGGTGATGGCGCCGGAGATGGCGTCGATCAGTCCCATCGCCTGGCCGATCTGCTCGCCTTGGCCGCCCATCATCGCCATGAACTCCATCTGCTGGCGCATCCCGTTGACGCCCTCCTCGATCTGCGGGCGGAGGGCCTGCACGTCGGCGATGACGACCATGTCGCTCTGTTCGGCGACGGCCTTGCCTGTCTTGCCCAGGCGCTTGGTGTGCGCGTCCATCGTGCCGGAGGTGGCGGGAAGGCCGCGGAGTGTGCCATCGTCCGGTCCCGCGGCCGCGAACCCGCCGCCGAAGTCGCGGAAGAACGCCGTCTCACCCATCACGTCCGCCTGCCCCATGCCGTCCGCCACCTCGCCGCCGAGACCGGCGATGAGCGCGTTGAAGTCGCTGACCGGCAGCAGCATGTAGGTCGTTCCCGGCTCGAGCATCACGAACGCAGCCGAGCCTGCCGCGTTCATGCCGTCGCTGGTCAGCATCGCCTCGAGCAGGGCGAGTTGAGCCGCCGCGTCCTCGACGCCGAACCGATCGACGTAGCCCTTGATCCCGCCGTGCGTCTCGGAGACGTTGGCGATGGCGACGATGATCGACGCATCGGTAGGGACACGATCCAGAACGGGCGGCAGGTCCGCCAACGCGGGCAGGCACCACACCGTCGAGCCGGTCAGGCAGGCCGTCAGCAGCGTTCGGGTCATCGCAGTTCCTTTCTCTGAGGTCTAGTGCCGGGGGACGGGCACGGGCGCAGCGGCACTCACGATTGGCGTCCTGGCCCGGAGGGCCGCAGTATAGGTTCGGAAGGCCGGGCGTCCGGCTTCACCACGATGTCCACTCAGCGGCCGACAGTCATACCGAGGCCCGCCGGCGCGGCTGCGTAGCCCGCACATTCTCGCTCCCGGCCCGCTTACGCGGTAGGGAAGAGACTCCCGGCAGCCCGCCCCGACGGCCGGTCGGACTCGCCACCGCCGTCCTCTTCCTCCTCGTCCTCCACCCCCTCCGGTGGCACAGGCGTCCCGCCTGTGTCTTCTTCATCGTCTTCTTCTCCCTCTACCTCGTCCGCCTCCTCCCACTCCTCTTCATCATCTTCGTCCTCCTCGTCGTCCGCGCCGTCGTCGTCCTCGTCGTCCCAGTCGCCGTCTTCCTCGTCGTCACCTTCTTCGTCCTCCCAGTCCTCGTCGTCCTCGTCCTCCTCATTCTCCGCTCCCTCCGGTGGCACAGGCGTCCCGCCTGTGCCCATCTGCTCTTCCTCCACCTCTCCCTCCGCGTCGCTCGCGGCCGGGAACAGCGTTCGCTCTCCCGAGAACACCGGCGTCTGGCCCGTCGCGCGAGCCTCCTCATCCGCCAGGCGCTTCATCCTGTCCCAATCCTCGGGCGTGATCATCACCTCACGCGCCACCGACCCCTTGTGCTCGCCGATGATCCCCGCGATGCCCATCAGGTCGATCAGGCGGCTCGCTCGCGTGTACCCGATCGCGAGGCGACGCTGCAACAGCGAGACGCTCCCGCGCTGCGTCTCCAGCACGATCTCGACCGCCCGGTCGAACATCGGGTCTTCCTGCGCCGCCTTCAGACTGGCCGACGAGTTGTTCTGGCTCTGGAGAATCCGCTCCTCGTCGCTCTCCGGCCCGCCACCCGAACGGATCTGCAGCAACTGGCGCTCGAACGTCGGCCGCGCCACGTCGCGCATGAAGCGGACGACACGCCGAATCTCCGGATCGTCCACCAGCGTCCCCTGCGCCCGCGCCAACTTGTGCGAACGCGGCGAGAGAAAGAGCATGTCCCCCTGCCCGAGCAGCAGTTCGCCGCCCTTCTGGTCCAGCACAATCCGCGAGTCCATCCCGCTCGCAACCTTGAACGTGATCCGGCACGGCATGTTGCTCTTGATCAGGCCCGTGACGACGTTCGCCTGCGGCCGCTGCGTCGCCAGAATCAGGTGAATCCCCACCGCTCGCGCCTTCTGCGCGATGCGGATGATCGACCCCTCCACCTCCTTGTTCGTCATCATCAGGTCCGCCAACTCGTCGATCACGAACACCATGTACGGCAAACGACGCGGAATCCGCGCCTCCTCCTCCGGACTCTGCGGGTTGAACCGGTCCCGCAGTTCCTCCCACGGCAGGTCGTTGTACCCGGCGATGTCGCGCACCCCCGCCTCCGCCAGCAGTTCGTACCGCTCGTCCATCTTCCGGCACGCCCACTCCAGGATCGCCGCGGCCTTCGACATCTCCGTGATCACCGGGCACATCAGGTGCGGGATCTCCTTGAACTGGCTCAACTCCACCATCTTCGGGTCCACCAGCACCAGTTTCAGTTCGTTGGGTTTCTTCGTGTACAGGAACCCCATGATGATCGTGTTGATGCACACGCTCTTGCCCGAACCGGTCGTGCCCGCGATCAGCATGTGCGGCATCTGCGTCAGGTCCGCGATCAGCGGCTCGCCCGAGGCGTCCTTGCCCAGGAACATCGGCAACTTCATCCCCGCGAACGCCATCGTGTTGCTCATCAGTTCCTTCAGCCGCACCTTCTCCTTCGTCGGGTTCGGCACCTCCACGCCCACCGTGTCGCGCCCCGCCTGGTTGGGCACGATGCGGATGTTCACGGCCTTGAGCGCACGCGCCACGTCGCTCGACACCGCCTGCAACGCCGCCACCTTCGTCCCGGGCGCGAGCCGCACGTCGTACTGCGTGATGACCGGCCCCGACTCGATCCCCGCGACCTCGCCGTCGATGCGGTACTGCCGCAGCGCGTGCTCCAGCGCGCGGGCCTGCCCGCGCACCAGGTTCTCCAGCCGTTCCGAGAAGTTCTCCTCAGGCGACTCCAGCAGGTCCAGCCCAGGGAACCGGTACCCCTTCAGTTCGCCCATGCTCTGAAGGTCGCGCAGGTCGTCGTCCGTCGCCATCTTCCGCTGGCTGCCCGCGAACCGAACCGGCAGTTTCGCGATCTTCTCCCGAAGCGCATCCTCGCTGTACACCTGCGCAGGACCGGGCAACTCGTCCTCGACATCCTCCTCGTCCTCCTCGTCCTCCGCCTCATCCTCGACCTCGACCGGCGCCGGCTTCCCACGCCTGCGCTTCGGCCGTTCCTCCCTTCCTCCTTCGGCCTCTTCCCCTCCCTCCTCATCCCCCACCACGCCCTCGGTCCCGAGGTCGTCGAGTCTCACTCGCACCGGCTTGCGGCCGCGCAGCATCGAGCGCAGCCCTCCGAGCAGCCCGCCGCTCGCGCGTGCTGTCGCGGTCGCCGCGCTCCCCGCCGCCCCGCCCGCTGTCCGCGCCGCAGGAACGAACCGTCGCCACGCCCACGCCGGCACGGCGAAGACCAACCGATCGAACGCCAGGATCAGCCCGACCAGCCCCAGCGGGACGAGCCACAGCACGGTCCCGAGCGTGCCGAAGCGCTGCGAGAACCACACCGACAACCACAGCCCCACCGCTCCGCCCGACATCCCAGCCACAGGCCCGGTCTTCGGCAGCGCGAGCGCCAGCAACCCCGCCAAGGCACCCGTCACCACCGCGATCCCGCCGACCCGGAACCCGAACCAACTCACCCGCCGCCCGAAGAGCGGCAGCGCCAGCCCCGCCCCCGTCGCACCCAGCGGCACCCAGACGGCCCACCCGATGAACCGCAGCGTGTGATACGCCACCCAGGCACCCGCCGGCCCGCACCAGTTCCGAACCGGGTCATTCGGCGGGTAGACCGCGTTCGAGGGCGGGTCCGCCGCGCTGAAACTCACCAGGCTCGCCACCAGGAAGACCCAGGCCGCCGCCAGCCCCAGCCATGCGACGCGGGTCCAGACCCGATCCCGCCCGTCAACCTCGCCCGCTCTGCGCGCAGACCGACCGCTCTTCTTGGCCATAGTCCCGTGGGTATCGGCTACCGAAGCAGAGTTGGCACACCGAGACCGCGCGTCGTGCGTCCACACCCGCCAACTGTGAGCCTGTGGGTGTGGAAGGGCGGGCGGAGAAGTCGCTGCCTGGGGGCCGGGCGGTAGAATCTGGCGGGTGGCCTACGCCGCCTGACGCAACGAATCAGGGGCAGCCGGCGACCCAGTCGTTGATGAAGGCGAGCAGGTCCAGTGTGTCGATCTCTGCGTCGCCGTTCCAGTCGGCGCGTGGATCCTTCGCGACCCACCAGTTGAGGAAGATGAGGAAGTCGAGGGTGTTGACATCTCCATCGCTGTTGAGGTCGATCCGGCAGTTCGAGCACCGCCAGACGGCGATGCGGTTGGCGGCAAGCCCGCCCGCCTGTGTGAACCCGCCCCCGGCGTACAGGCCTGGACCGTTGCCGTCATTGAATGCGTAGAGCGCCCCGACCGTGCTGTTCATCCCTGAGCCGAGCGGCGACCACTCGTTGCCGTCCCAACGGGCGATCTTGCTCGCCGGGGCGCCGCCGGCTTCCGTGAACTCACCCGAGGCGTAGAGGGCGGGGCCGGCGCCGTCGTCGAAGACCGTCAGCGCCCAGACGGAGAAGTTCGTTCCTTCGCCGAGGGCGGACCATTCGTTGCCGTCCCAGCGGGCGATGTTGCTCGCTTGGACGTCTCCGGCCATGGTGAACGCGCCGCCCACATAGAGCGCCTTCCCGTTGCCGTCGTTGTAGACCGCCAGAGCGAAGACGTCCGTCGTCACGCCTGCCCCCAAGGCCGACCACTCGTTCCCGTCCCAGCGGGCGATCTTGCTGGCCGGGACATCTCCCGCCATGGTGAACGCGCCGCCGACGAACAGCGCTTCGCCATCGCCGTCTTCGAAGACGGCGAGTGCGCGCACAGGCCCGTTCGTTCCCTCGCCGAGTGTGGACCACTCGCTGCCGTCCCAGCGGCCGATGTAACGAGACGAACCCTGGCCACCCGAGTACAGTCCCTCCCCTGTGCCATCGTTATAGACCGCCAGCTCGATCGTCGCGGGCGCTCCGGCGCCGAGCGGGGACCAGGTCTGCGTATCGCTGTTCCACTTCGCGATGCCGTTCACGGTGACACCCCCCGCGGAGGTGAACAGTCCGCCCGCGTACAACGCGTTTCCGGCGCCGTCGTTGAAGATCGCCAGATCGTTGACGGCCGGGCTGCCCCCCCCCACGCCGCCGCCGAGGGGCGACCAGGTCTGTGAATCGCTGTGCCATCTGGCGATCCCGTTGACGGTCACGCCCCCGGCGGTGGCGAACCTGCCGCCCACGTACAGCGCTTCGCCCGAACCGCCGTCAAAGCCGAGGAAGGCGCGGACGGAGTCTCCATCCATCCCCGGCTGGCCGATGCCGTTGTCCCAGGCCAGCTCCCCTTCGCAGAGCGTCGAGGGGGTCGCCTCCCAGAGCAGGGCCTCGCTGCGGCCGGTGTCGCGATTGAACCCGTACCCGCCGATGCGGATCGTGGTGTCGTCACTCCAGATGCTCGTGGCGCTGGTGAATGCCCAGCTACCGGGAGGGAGCGGGAGCGGATCCCATGATTCCGCCGTCCCGTTCCACCACAGGCCGGCCCACGTGCCGGGCTCTCCGTCGAACCCGGCCTGCCCCACCTGCCGCTTGGCGTAGACGCTAAGGGCTGACGAGCGCACCGCCCCGGCTGGGTGCAGGTCCACCCACGAGCCGGC
>DAOMNQ010000093.1:0-10196 GCA_035443945.1 Phycisphaerales bacterium
GCGCGGCCCGCTCCGCCGCGGGCCTGAGCGTCCTGCACTTCCTCCGCACGCGCACCTGGCTCCGCATCGACGACCCCCCCCTCGCCGCCGACCTCTGCCGCGACACCGCCCGCCTCGCCCGCCTCGAAGGACTCGAAGCCCACGCCCGCGCCGCCGAAATCCGCCTCTGACCCGCTCGCTCGTGCCGTCTCGCTGCGTTCGCCACAGATGAACACAGATGGACACGGATTGTGGCGAGGCCCGGAGTGTCTGACCCAATCGGTCTGTGTTCATCTGTGTCCATCCGTGGCTCATGCTGTTCTTCGCTCCGGGCTTCTCTCGGAACGCGCGTTCTACCATCCCCCATGCCCCCCCTCACCGAATCCGACCGCGCCGCCCACCTCCGCTGGCTCCTCGAACTCACGCAGGTTCCCACCGCCGCGGGGCGCGAGCAGCGCGTCGTCGCCTGGGTCGACCGCTGGCTCGCCGACCGCCCCGATCTCACCCGCACGCAGGACCCCTCCGGCAACATCACAATCTCCTTCCGCGACGCCCCACGCACCGACGCGCCCCTCTACCTCACCGCCCACCTCGACCATCCCGCCTTCGTCGTCGAGCGCATCGTCGCCCCCGGCCTCGCCGAACTCGCCTTCCGCGGCGGTGTGATGGACGACTACTTCCCCTCCGCCCGCGTCACCGCCCACGCCTCCGACGGCCGCTCCTTCGGCGCCCGCCTCGCCGAGCGCGTCGACGGCGCTTCGCCCAACTTCAAGACCTTCCTCGCCGAGTTCGACGACGCCGACGCCGCCACCGACGCCCTCCGCCCCGGCGACGTCGCCGTCTGGTCGCTCCCGCCCGCCGAGGTCGCCGATCGCGACGGCGTGCGCTGCGTCCTCTCGCACGCCTGCGACGACCTCGCCGCCCTCGCCGCTGCCCTCGCCGCGCTCGACGTGCTCCGAGCCGCCCGCGCCGCCGGCGAATCCGTCGGCGACGTGCGCCTGCTCCTCACCCGCGCCGAGGAAATCGGCTTCGTCGGCGCGATCGCCGCCTGCCGGCACGACACCATCGAGTCGCACGCACGCCTCATCGCCCTCGAGAACAGCCGCTCCTTCCCCGACTCGCCCATCGGCGGCGGCCCCATCGTCCGCGTCGGCGACCGCGTCAGCGTCTTCACCCCCGAACTCACCGCCGCCGTCGCCAAGGTCGCCGAGGAACTCGCCGGTGGCCCAGCCCAACCCCTCGCCACCCAGAAGCAGGCCGACCTCCCCACCTGGCGCTGGCAGCGCAAACTCATGGCCGGCGGCGCGTGCGAGGCCAGCGTCTTCTGCGCCCACGGCCTCGCCTCCACCTGCGTCTGCCTCCCCCTCGGCAACTACCACAACATGGCCGACCTCGCCGCCGTCCAGGCCGGAACCAACGACCCCCCCCCCCGCATCGCCCGCGAATACATCGCCCTCGCCGACTACGAGGGCCTCGTCGATCTCCTCATCGCCTGCGCCCGCCGACTCGCCACGCCCGAAGGCGCAACACTCGGCTCCGCCTCCTTCCGACAACGACTCGACAAACTCTGGAACGACCTCCGCTTCGTCCTCGACTGACCAACCACCAGGTGGCAGGTGGCACAGGCGTCCCGCCTGCGCCTCGCAGCCCCGGAGGGGCGCAGGAACGCTCCCCTCCCCCGCATCAAAGAACAAACGCCAGCACGAACACCGCCAGCACCACCACCACCACCACGATCACCCATCGGGACGCACGCCCCCCCCCGAGCGTCGTCAGCGCACGCCCGCACCGCGGGCAGACCTCCGCCTGGTCATAGACGTCGAACCCGCACTCCGGGCAGACGACAAACTCCCCCCCGAACCGGTCCAGGTCCGCGGCCGACGGCCCCTCGGGGTCCAGCCCCTCGTCGAGTTCCGGCTCAGCGTCGTACGACATCCGCCCGAGTCTACTCCCTCCGTCCGCCCGCACGCGCCGCGCCGAGCCGCTATACAAGCGCCCATGCCGCGCCGATCCGCCACAGTCCTCTCCGTCGCGCTCGCCCTGCTCGCCTCGGGCTGCGCCGCGCCCTCTATCGGCACGCGCACCGACGCCGCGCCGATCCCGGCCCCGGCCGCCTCATGGTCGCCCGTCGGCGCATCCGTCGAAGGCCGACCCATCGAAGCCATCACCATCGGCGCGGGCGCGCGTCGCGTCCTCATCATCGGCGCCATCCACGGCGACGAGCCGGAGGGCCTCGCCACCATCGACCCCCTCATCGACCACCTCGCCGCCTCCCCCGCCCTCCTGCGCGCAGCGACCGTCCGCGTCGTCCGCGACGCGAACCCCGACGGCACGGCCGCCGGCTCCCGCGGCAACGCACGCCGCGTCGACCTCAACCGAAACTGGCCCGCGAGCAACTTCGCCCCCGCACGCACGCGCGGCCGGCAACCCCTCTCCGAACCCGAAACCGCCGCGCTCCACACGCTCATCGCCTCGTTCGTGCCGGACCTCGTCGTCGTCTTCCACTCCACCCCCAGCGGCCCGTTCGTCAACTACGACGGCCCCGCCGAACGCGACGCGCACGCCTTCGCCGACGCCGCGGCCGCCCTCGACCCGCGCTGGCGCGTCGTCCCCAACATCGGATACCCCACGCCCGGCTCACTCGGCTCCTACCTCGGCGTCGATCTCGGCGTGCCCATCCTCACCGTCGAGTTCGCCCGCCGCCACGACCCCGACGCCGCCCGCACCGCCGTCCTCGAAGGCATCGGTGCCGTCCTCACTCCACCACGTGCGCCGGCGGCGGCGTCTCCTCCGTGATCTTCTCCCGCTTCGCCTCGCCCTCCGCCTCGTGCAGCGACGTCACGAACATCTCCTCGTTGATCCGCGCCTGCACGTGCACCGGACGCCCCCACAGCAGCCGCAGCGCCCGCAGCGCGTCCGCGGCCTTGCCCGCGTCCAGTTCCAGCCCCGTGAACTTGTGCGCCAGGTACAACTCCCCCCGGTTCAGGTAGTTCGCGTCCACCACGTAGATGAACGGCTGCCCCGCGTTCGTCAGGTGGTGCAGCAGCGCCTGCTTCACCCGCTCGAAGTCCCGGCTCACCACCCGCAACTCCCCCGTCTGCGGGTCGCGACGGTACTGGTACATCCGGTGCCGCTCCACGAACTCCGGCGTCAAAAACTCGTCGATGAACGACACGTCGTTGTACACCCGACGAACCTCGAAGATCTTGTCCCGACCCTTCATCGAGCGGTCGTCGAACCGCTCCCGCGCCCCGATCGTCTCCAGCCGCTCCCACGCCGGCCCGTGCTGCCCCCGGTCCCACCGACGCTCGATCTCCTTGAACAGTTCCACCCCGATCTTGTACGGGTTGAACCCCCCCGGCGGCATGTGTACCACGCCCGAGTGCTGCTCCGCGTAGTCCACGATCTCCGACGCCTCCAGGAAGTGCCGCGTCATCAGTTTGGAGTGCCAGTACGTCGCCCAACCCTCGTTCATCACCTTCGTCATCGCCTGCGGCGCGTAGTAGTACGCCTCGTCGCGCACGATCCCCAGGATGTCCGACTGCCAGTCCTCCAGCGGCGCGTGCCGCAACAGGAAGAGCAGCACGTCCCGCGTCGGCTCCGCCGGGGACCGGCGCTTCTCCTCCGCCTGCCTGCGCTCGTGCTCCGCCCGCTGCCGCGCGATCTCCCCCGCGGGGTTGATGAACGGGTCCATGTAGTCCTTCGCCGGCAGCCGGTCGGGCCGGAAGGCCGTCTCGTCCGCCGTCTCGGGCCCGCGCCGCGCCGGCTCCTCGCGCCGCACGAACGCCGAGTGCGGGTCGATCAGGTGCTCGATCGACAGGCACGCGTCGATGAACCGCTCCACCGCCGCCTGCCCGTGCCGCTCCGCGTGCCGACGCACCCGCGTCGCGTGGTTCGCCATCTCGTCCATCATCTTCCGGTTCGTCCGCCCGAACCAGAGGTTGTTCTTGAAGAAGTCCGCGTGCCCGTACACGTGCGCCATCACCAGTTTCTGGTCCGTGACGCTGTTGCTCTCCTGCAGGTACGCGTAGCACGGGTCGTTGTTGATCACCATCTCGTAGATGCGCCCCAGCCCGTACGCATCGCGCTTGCTCAGCCGCTCGTACTCCATCCCCCAGCGCCAGTGCGGGTACCGCACCGGGAACCCCCCGTACGCCGCGATCTGGTTCATCGTCTCGAAGTCCAGGACCTCGAACACGACCTCGAAGAAGTCCAGCCCGTACTCGCGCGCCTTGGCCTTGATCGCGCCCATGTGCTCGCGCAGTTCCGGCGACAGGTCCGTCATGTGCATCCGCGGCGCCATCCTGCACCTCTATCGGCCCGCGCAGGGCACGACACGCCCCGATTCCCTGGGCCTCCACACCCCTATACGGTCGGAACCTGTTCGAGGATCAAATCTCGGCTGCCCCATCGACCAAACGCGCCGCGGCCTCGCGGGGCGATTCGACGAGCCGCGACCGTGAGGGAGCGGTTGGCCCACCTCGCCGGGCGTGGGCGAACGACTTCTCTATCGGACCCACTCCCCATTCCGCCCTCGTTTCCCCCCGTCCCCCGGCGCCAAACGCCCGGTCGTCGGCGCCTACCATCGCGTCCCCCGCACCCACCGCGGGCCACCCACAACCCATGCACGAGGAGTTCGCCTTGATGACCCAGGTCAAGTCCACCAACATCCACTGGCACGAGGGCGACATCTCCCGCGACGAACGCTGGAAGGCCCTCCGCTCCAAGGGAGCGACAGTCTGGTTCACCGGCCTCTCCGGCTCCGGCAAGTCCACCATCGCCTCCGCGCTCGAGCAGGCCCTCGTCAACCAGGGCGTCTTCTGCTACCGCCTCGACGGCGACAACGTCCGCTTCGGCCTCAACAAGAACCTCGGCTTCTCCGCCGAGGACCGCGCCGAGAACATCCGACGCATCGGCGAGGTCGCCAAACTCTTCGCCGACGCCGGCGTCGTCGCCCTCACCAGTTTCATCAGCCCCTACCGCAACGACCGCGACCTCTGCCGCAAGATCCACGCCGAGGCCAAGCCCGGCCCCATCGACTTCATCGAGATCTTCGTCGACACCCCCATCGAGGAGTGCGAACGCCGCGACCCCAAGGGCCTCTACAAAAAGGCCCGCGCCGGCGAGATCAAGGGCTTCACAGGCATCGACGACCCCTACGAAGCCCCCGCCAGCCCCGAACTCGTCCTCGACACCACCAAACTCACCGTCGAGCAGAGCGTCGCCAAGGTCATCGACCTCCTCGTCGCCCGAGGCGTGCTGAGCAAATAGCCAAATGGCCAAATAGCCAAATGGCCAAAGTCGGAGTGCGCAACGGGGGTCGGTGATCGGGGGGGGCGATCCGTGGCCGTCGATTCGTTGAGGTCGCCGAGATGGGTCGGTTTCAGGAAGATCTCCTCGAGCGCGTCGAGCGATTCGCGGACCGCGTCCTCGACGTAGCCCGCGCCATCGAACAGGCCGAGGCGCCCCGCCGCGTCGTCGATCAGCTGATCGGCTCGGGCACTTCAGTCGGCGCAAACACCTTCGAGGCCGATGAGGCGATGAGCCGCGCCGACTTCTGCCGCATCCTCGCGATCATCCTCAAGGAGCTCAACGAAACCCGCTTCTGGCTGCGCCTGATCGCGCGCCGCGGCTGGGTGCCGCCATCGCGCCTCGAATCGCTCGAGCACGAGGCACGCGAACTCAAACTCGTCTTCGGCGCCATCCTCTCCAGAACCCGCGCAAACGACCGCTGACTCCCACCCCCTCGTCTACCCTTCATCGCCACTCGTCTTCCCCTCCCCTTCCGTACGTTCTTGGCCCACCGGCCCTTTGGCCCTTTGGCCCTTTGGAGCCCCCCATTCGTCCCTCCGCATTTGGCCCTTTGGCCCTTTGGCCCTTTGGCCCTTTGGAGCCCCCATGCCCGACTACCCCGCCCTCGCCGACGCCGCTCGACACGCCGTCGCCCTCGCCGCGCGCGCCTGCCGCGAGGTCCAGGCCTCTCTCGAACGCGTCAAGGCCATCACCAAGGACGACAAGTCACCCGTCACCGTCGCCGACTTCGCCAGCCAGGCCATCGTCGGCCGCATCCTCACCGAGCGCCTCGGCCCCGGCGTTGTCCTCGTCGGCGAAGAAGACAGCAAGTGGCTCCGCGAGGACGACCACGCTCCCCACCGCGCCGCCACGCTCGCGGCCGTCCGCGCCGTCTGGCCCGATGCCGACGAAAAGTCCATGCTCGACGCCATCGACGTCGGCGCCGGCGACACCCACCACGGCTCCTTCTGGACCCTCGACCCCATCGACGGCACCAAGGGCTTCCTCCGAAACCAGCAGTACGCCATCGCACTCGCCTACATCGAGCGCGGCACACCCGTCGTCGGCGTCCTCGGATGCCCCAACCTCCCACGCGACTTCCGCAAGCCCCTCGACGAACCCGACCCCCACGGCTGCATCTACACCGCCATCAAGGGCGCGGGCGTCAGCGAAACCCCCGCCGACGACCCCGGCGCGGCCCCCGTCACCATCAAGCGCCTCGACCGCGAACCCGGCGAGCCGCTCTCCATCTGCGAGTCCGTCGAGTCCGCACACTCCAAGCAGGACGACACCGCTCGCATCCTCGCCCACCTCGCCGAACGCGGCCAGCCATCGCGTGACCCCGCACGCCTCGACTCCCAGGCCAAGTACGCCGTCACCGCCCGAGGACAGGCCGACGCCTACCTCCGACTCCCCACACGCAAGGACTACGTCGAACGAATCTGGGACCACGCCGCAGGCTCACTCGTCGCCACCGAAGCCGGTTGCTTCGTCACCGACATCCGCGGCCACGCCCTCGACTTCTCCCAAGGCCGCGGCCTCGAAAAAAACAAGGGCATCGTCTGCGCCCCCCCCCGGGTCCACGGCCTCCTCCTCGGCGCCATCCAGACCCTCGCCATAGCCCAAGACGCCTGACGCCTCTATTTGCTGCTTTGCTGCTTTGCCCCGTTGGCCCTCTGGCCCTTTGGCCCTTTGGCAATTTGAGTTCCCGCCTCCCCCCCACGCCAACGGCGTGACCCAGCCCGAGCAAGGGGCAACGCCCCTGGACCGCCACCCACCACCCCCAAGCCCTGAAAGGGCGCACCAACCCGCCCCGCCCGCCCCCCGCGCTCCCGCTCGCTCGCCGCGACACGGCCCGCCCGTCCGACCCCCGCGAAAGCGGTCCAAGCGAGGCCGGACAGGCCGGCGACCGGAACACCGACCCCCCAAAAGCGAAGGCCAGCGGCACGTCTCAAGCCGCGAAGTCGGTGCCAGTTCGCCCAATCATCGAGAGCCTGCTTGATGGTGTGGACGGGTATGAATCCGAGTACGCAGACGTTCGATACGGGAGGCCAGACGACGTGGAAGCGGCTCGTCGGGTTGCAGAAATTTCCATAGTCGCTCGGTGATCCGCCCGCGCCGAGACGGTGAGAGTTCGCACTCCCACACTACAAGCACACGCCAGCCTGCGCTGCGGAGCGCCGCGCGAGTGCGTCGGTCTCGTTCGCGATTTGCCGTTCGCTTTGCCTTCCAAAACGTCGCGTTAGTTGATGGCGTGCAGCGCCCTCTCTTGCAGGCATGCATGTGCCAGTAGCAGCCGTGTACGAACACGACGGCATGCCGCGAGCGGAAGACCAGATCGGGCTTGCCGGGAAGGTCCGCCGCATTCAGTTGAAAACAGAACCCAAGCTGATGGGCGATGCTACGGACGATCCGCTCCGGTTTGGTGTCCTTACTGCGAATCGCGCCCATGCACTTGCGGCGCTGAGCGGGAGTGAGTGTGTCTGGCACCGCATGACCCTCACTTCCGGTCGGACTTGGAGCCGAACTTCTTGGCAAGAAACTCGTAGACTTCAAGTTGCACATTTCGGGGTTGGCGGCGGATCAACGCCATCGCGCTGATCGCGTCGCGCGATGTCGGCACTTTAAGGTTTGCCTTGTCCTTATTGTACGCATGACACACGGCACGCAGGTTGTGTTCGTCGTCCGTTCCACCTTGGCTAATCGGGATCACGTGGTCGATCTCGAGGCGACATTTCTTGCCCGGCTCACAGCCCGAATCCTCGCCCGCGCCCGCACCGCATACTTGGCAAGTATATCCGTTGCGATCGAGAATCTGTCGGCGAAGTTTGTCGCCGATCGCACGGGCGATAACTGGGCGCCGCTCGAGAGACTCCAACAGGTTCTCCGTCGGTTTCAAGTCGTCGCGGTCATTGTGGGACAGAATCCGCATTCCCTCCTCGTTCCGCAACTCGCGGATGCGCCTCTGATAGTCCCGAATACCGGCGACCTCGCTCAGTTCGTCCGTAGTGACGACACGACCGACGTTCACCTCGAAGAACGCTCGCAACTTCGCGCGTGCCCCGATTCAACACACCGCTGCTGCATAATCCACCGCTCGCGCGCTCAGCGCGGGTCACAGTCCGGCCTCGCCGTCCTCGATCTGCATCGCGGAGGCGAGCGCCAGCGCGTTGCGGAGAATGCTGGTTCCGTACGTCCGGGCGAGTCGGAGTACTTCTCGCGCGCCGTGTTCAGTCCAGGCTGCATCTCGCACGAGCGAGGCACTGATCGTTTCGTCGGTCGCGTCCGCGCCGACGCTGGTGATGATCGTCTCGTACTCGGACAGCAAGGCTTCGGTCATGGCGGCGGACATGGGGAGGTCTCCTCGGTTCGTGCGTTGGTCACGCGGCCTGGAATCGGTTCTCCCGGTGCCAGCGCAGGCAGGCGGTGTCGGGATAGAAGCGGGCTGGGGGGATGATCTTCTGACCGTGGCGGGCGGCGATGAGGTCGGTGGCGCTCTGGTCCTTTAGGACGCGCACTCGCTTGCTCACACACAGCGTCAGGTCGTCCTCGATCGTGATGAGGCCGCCGTCAAACAGGCGGTCGAAGGTGGCCGACATGCACACGCCGTTAGACGGGTCGGCGCGTCGGTGTTCGTCCACGCTCCACGGAACGATGTGGCCGGCGACCAAACACTCCACGATCGGGATCCCGGTGACGCAGCAACGGGCGTTGTAACTGCTAATGACAGCGTCGCGGAAGAACGCTTGGTGCAATCGCTGCTTGACGGTGACGATCTTCTCCGACGGGCCGGTCGGCGCGGTGAGCGGCTCGGGCTCGCGACTTCGTGGTTCACGTTCGCGGCGGAGGTCATGGGCGCGGACGATCAGCCCGTTCCAGTCGGCGTGGAACTCATCCCAAATGGCCCTGTCAAGCTTGCTGCCGTGCGTCAGGCCGGAGATATTTCGGGCCGCAAGTTGCGGGTCGAAGGCCCCGAAGTTGCCGAGCTTGCGGGCGACGGAAGCTGGCGTGCGGCGCAGGAGCGCCGCGAGTTCCTTGACGCGAGCGTCGGTCGCCTTCGTGCGCTGAAACGGGATGCGGCAATACAACTCGAACGCGAGGATCAGCTCGTTGCGTGTCCAGAGTTGCCCGTCATTGGCAGGCCGCGAAGTCATGCCGCAAGTGATGCCTCATCGATGTTCGCTCGGAGGCTATCGCAAGCGTCCCGATCCCATTCGTTGGCGAGCACGGTGCGAAACCCGGCATTCTTGAAACCGAGTGCCATGCCTCCGCACCCGGCGAACAGTTCGATAACCGTGGGGCCGTCGCCATCAGGTTCGCCGGGGAAGTTGAAAGCAGTGGGGCATTGGCGATGTTCCTTCGCGTCGAAAGGAACCACCCGGAATCGCCGAGGTCCGATTCGTTCAATGGCGATAGTGTCGCCCGGCTTGATGGCGTGCCTTGTGAAGAACTCACCCACCCATGCGCGCTTGCGAAAGAATCTGCGCGGCTTGCCCGTTCTCGCGTCCGTCGGAATGTCGGTAAACACCGGTTCCGCAAGACCCGCCACGTCCAATCGAACCAGCTTGCCGGTTCCTGCTTTGGCGGCTGACGGGCCAAAGGCGTCAGCGGGGAAGAAGTCGGTGTGCCCGGTCAGGTAAAGGTGATTCTCTCGCAGGTTGGCCGCGCTGACGCACACCAGCCGCTTCCGATGCCCGACTCGTCCGCTCATGCTCGGCTCCCGTTCGACCCAACCGATTGTACCGTCGGAGTGGCGCAGCACCAGTGTCCACGGCGGGGTGGCATCGCCTCTTGCCGATCCGTCCCACTTCCCTCTGCTCCGGCAGGCCGGCACTTCCCCCGCGCCCCCGACTCCCCACCCCAGCGGCCGTCCCTCACCACCACCCCTCCCCCCACAGCAGCAACAAACCAACCCCCATCCCCCA